>RFKA01000128.1 GCA_003694385.1 Candidatus Woesearchaeota archaeon
AGGATTCACGTACATGGTGTGTTTTATTATGAGTATAATTATGAGTATAGTGAATTAAGTAGAGTGAGTAGTATTCGCGAGCGTGAGTATTTCGCAGCCATCTGCCGTAACGAGCAGCGTGTGCTCACTCTGGCTGACGAGTCCGCCCTGGGCATCGGGGAGTGGCGGGTATTCGTTGAGGAGCCTCGCGTGCTTGAGCGAGAAGAGCGCGAGCCGCACCTTGCCTTCGCCGAACTCCCTCGTGAGCCAACGCGTCGTGAACGGCAAGCCCCTGTAGGACTTGATGCGCTTGATGACATCCTGCGCCGCCGTGCGGATCGGCCGGAGCTTCGGCACGCTGTAGAGCGTGTTCTCGCCGCGCTGCTCAACGCGCCCCGCCCCTGTCGACGCGAAGGGCTCAATAGCGATTGTCTGGCCGGCGACGAGGGGTGTCTTGTCACCGTTCGGATAGTTCGGGATGCTCGGCGCGGTGTGAACAATGTATTGTGCGACGCCGTGCCCGCTGAGGTTCCTGATGGGCTTGAAGCCGCGCTTCGTGATTTCCTGCTCGATGGCCGCGCCGAGCTCGTGGGGCGTCACGCCAGCGCGGACGAGCGCGATGGCCGCGTCGCGCGCGGCCCGGCTCGCCTCAACGAGTCTGTCAATCTCCGCGTCGTCGCCGAGATAAATAGTGACTGCGTTGTCGCCGACAAAGCCATCAACGTGCACGCCGACGTCGAGCTTGACGACGTCACCCTCTCGGAAGACTGTCATGTCGTCCGCCTTCGGGCAGAAGTGCGCCGCGACGGCATTGATGCTGACCTGCGCGGGGAAGGCCATGTCCGCACCTTGTTCTCTGATAAACTCTTCGACCTCGTCGAGGACGTCGACGACTCTCGCGCCCGGCGTGATGCGTGCCGCGCCGAAGGCGAGTGCTTGGGCTGCTATCTTGCCCGCTTGGCGGTACTTCGCGAGGGTTTCTTCATCCATTTGGTGCGCTCTTGTCCGGTGTTTGGGGTCTCCCAGCCGGGAAGAAACGGTCGGGGGTTTAATGTGTTGTGCTTAGAATCGTTGTGCTTAGAATAGGCTTAGAATAGTTATGGCCGACTTAAGAAGTAGTGGGCTAGCCCGCGCGCTCATTGGCTCGCGCCAGTCTTGTTCTCAGCACTGGTGTTATCAGTACACTATCGCCACGACGACGCTCTTGATGTCGCTGAATCGGACTTTGTACGGGTCTGCACGCGCGTTATTGTCACCGCGTACGATGTAGTACGTTCCTCGCTCATCTTCGCCCTTCTTGATGATGCGGTGGATAATTGTTCCTTCTGTGTGCTCGTTCGTGTAGGCGACGATGTCCCCGACGTCAATGTCTGCTTCGCTACGCGGGACGACTTCGAGGGCATTCGCTTTCTCGTCGAAGACGGGGTCCATGCTGTTCGTCGGCGTGAAGCGCGCGACGATGGCGTCTTGGATGTCGAGCACAACGCGTTCTTTGCGGACGTCGATGTCTGCGCGCGTGAGGTGGTCGCTTGGCGTGGGGCGGGCTATCGCGCTTCCTGTGAACGCGCTGTACACATTCGTGGGGAACTCATAGCTGTCATCGTAAACGGGGGCGGTGAACGCTGCAGTCACTGTTTCGTATGCCTGCGCGGCCCAGAGGCCGAGCGTAAACGCTATGACGAAGATGATAATGCTGTTCCTGACGGCCCCCATTCGCTTGTGGGGGAAAGCAGAGTATATAAATGTTTCTAATTGTAACTACTTTTTAGTGGTCAATATGTTTTTTTGTTTTTTCGCTTGCCAGGGTTTCTAACGATTCATGGGTTGTGGAGGGGGTGTAATTTGTCCATCAATTCCTCATAATTTGTAGTCTTCCATCTGGTTGAGAAGAATTTTACTTTCTATATAGAAATTATTTTTTTATGTGTAACTGGCGCGCAGGAGGTTGCGAGGGCAATCAAGACTGTTGTCTCAGAACTTCAGCGCCTTCCAGACCTTCACGGGGTCACTGGCGACGACGCTCTCAGCGAGGTAGAGCTCCATAACCCCGATATCGGTTGTGCGGTTCGCGAGGCCGCCGCGGTCGACAATCCTTGTTATAATCGGCCACGAACGCCAAGAGCCGTCCAGCGGGGGAAGCATCATAGCAACATTGAAGCTCTCAACCCCTAACGAGCGAACGCTATGCAAGAGGTGGTACACGAGTGTGAAGAGCTCGTCATCAGCCGCCTCGCTCAGCACCACGACCTCTTTCTCCTTCCGAGGAGTGATACTCGCGAACACTCTGTGCCGCCCTGTCTTTTTCCCAAGACCGAGCGACGAGTGCACATTGAAGAGCACATCGAAATACGCGCGTTTATGCTTGCGCTTGTACGACCGGGCAGCGACTCGTAGGCGCTCGAGTGCCGCGTAATGATGGTGTTTCCCGAGCAGTGTTTGCATGTGGCCGTGCACGAGGGAAGCGCCCGCTTTCCAGAGGCAATTCCAAGCAATGACGGGGAACAATGCTTCCTTGTCGCTCTCGTGTGCCCTCTCGAGCCACTTCATTGCAGTATGAAAATGGTCGACTACTTCGTGGCGCGTGAACATAAGCGGGTTCGCACGGTTAAAGATGACGAGGCCGTGCAGCGCATCATACTTCGCCACATTCGACGCCGTAACTTCTGTCGGACCATAGATGCGCCCAAAGACATCCTCGGGCGTATGCGTCAGCACGTGTCTAAAAGGTTCGCGGGCCGCTTGCTCATCAAGGCGCTCACCACTCACGCTTCCTGTGCGGTGCATGGGGCGTGATGCGCGCAGGGCATTGAAGAGCGTTCCCTCCCCGACGACCGTGTTCGTGACGTGCACAATGGGTTGCTGCTCGAGTTTACGAACACTGCCGAACTGGCGTTCTGCCCAGGAGCGCATCGTTGGCGGGATGACGCAGCGCCCCGTTTCACGCGACACCGTGAAGATACTGTTAAATGCGCGTTTTCTTGCTTGAGAGAGTCTCTTGACGGACTCCGGCAACTTCAGAATTGATTGCATACTCACCCCTCAAGGATGTGGGGGTGGAAGCGCATTAAATACTTTGCGCCACGCACCGCGAGTACGCAGTTCGCTGAAGGATTTGGCGTACGCACTCTCCCCCACGCGGTATCGTGGAACCTCTTTTCTCCTTACGCAGAAAAGCTTTATAAGGTCCTCTTCAGTGCTTCGAGGACCAAGAAGTCAGAACCCGGGGGGTGAGGAACCATCAAAGTCATTATTCCATTAGCAGGCAAGGGCTCGCGCATGCGACCCCATACACACACGAAGGCGAAGCCGCTTCTCCCTGTCGCGGGAAAACCCGTGCTTGACCACGTCATCGACTCGCTCAAAGGCCTGGATATCAGCGAGTACATCTTCATCACAGGCCACCTCAAGGAACAGATCGAGCAATACATTACCGAGCACTATGATTGCAAAGCGAGATTCATCGAGCAGAAAGTGAAGGACGGCACCGCGGGCGCCACGAAACTCGCCCAACCATTCATTGACGAGCCCGTCCTCATCGTCTTCGTCGACACGGTCTTCGACGCAGACCTCAGCATCATCGGAAAGAAGCCCGAGAACATCATCTGGTGCCAAGAAGTTGAGGACTACAAGCGCTTCGGCATCGTGACGCATGACGAGCACGGGTACATGACGGATATCGTCGAGAAACCCGATGAGCCCATCGGGAGCCTCGCGAACATCGGCGTCTACTACATCCACGATTACAAACTGCTCTTCGAGGGCATAGCGCACGTCTATGCGCAAGACCTCAAGGTGAAAGGCGAGTACTACTTGCCCGAAGTCTTCATGTACATGCTGCGCCACGGCGCGAAGTTCAAGGTCGCAACCGTCGATGGCTGGTATGATTGCGGCAAGCCCGAGACGACGCTCGAGACGAACCGTGTCCTCCTCAAGCGCAACCACGCGAACTTCAGCACACCCAAGAACACCGTCGAGAAAGAGCCCGTCTTCATCGATAAGGACTGCATAATCGAGGACAGCACCATCGGCCCCTTCGTGAGCATAGCGCGCGGTTGCACAATCAAGAATGCGGTGCTCCGCGACTGTATCATTGATGCAAACAGCACCATTATGGACGTTTCGCTTCATGATAGCATCCTCGGCGAGAACACGTTCATCGAAGGAGCTGGCCGCGACTCTCACATGACGCTCCTCGTCGGCGACCACAGCCGGACAAAACTCCATAAGTGAGCTCCGCTCCAGAAGCAAGCTCAGTAACTGAGGCACCCATGCGTATCATTCACGAACACAACGGCGAGCGCCGCGAGGGCGAAGGAAGAGGCCTTGGTGCGGGCATGTTCCTGCTCACGAACAAGAAAGGCACGTGGCTCTCACTCGCGCCAGAAAACATCACGAAGTACAACGGCCTCATCCACTACGATGCGGTAGCTGATACGTACGTGAAAACCATTGCTGATTTCGTGCTTGCGACAAAGCCTCGAACAATCATCAATCGCGTGAGCAGCGTCGAGCGCCAGCACGACCACGCACGCGAAACATTCTGGATGAGCAGTACGGCGCTCCACTACCACCTCGAGAACTATACGGGACCACTCATCCTAGACCTTGATACGCGCCGCCTCGACGACGAGTCAACTGACGGGCGCAGCTACCACTTGGAGCAGGAGGGAGACGTTCTGCTCATCCACTATGAGAAGCGCGGCGGACCCCGAGGAACGTACGCCTACTGGGTTGCCTGTAAAGGACTCTCTACGCATGAGCGCATTGACCGTTGGGAAGAACGACACTTCCCCTATGATGAACAGCGCGGCGACGCAAGCACCTTCTGGGTGTACCGCGCCTGCGCGCTCCCCATACACGGACGAGCGCGCCTCGTTATCACGCGTAGCGCGACCCGGGAGAAAGCATTGGCGAAAGTAGAGCGCGCGTGGACTGAGGAAGAGGAGATCGTCGAGAGCCTCGAGCACGCAGCGCAGCGTCGCTACCAGACAGGCAGTCTCATACGAGACCTCGCTCTCGCCGCTCTCGACGCGCTCACGACGAAACGAAAGGGCAGTTTCACCGGCATCTATGCAGGCCTCCCCTGGTTCCATCAGTTCTGGAGCCGCGATGAGCTCATCAGCGCGGCACCACTCATCACGACGGAGCAATACTCGCTCATGAAAGAGCTCCTCGTGCGCTACTATGAACGGCTCGACACACCCCTCGAGGCACAGTATCCCTCAGGGGGCTTGCGGGCAGTTGACGCGCTCGGCTGGCTCGCCATCCGTACGCACGAACTCCTCGCCAAGCTCGAAGCACAAGGCATTCTCGCCGACTACTTCACGCGGCTCGAGCTTGCCTACTTGCGTGACCGTCTGCAGTTCGCGCTGAGAGAGCGCTTCAGGACGCAGCTGCGTGATGGCCTCATCGTGAGTGGCCCTGGCGAGACATGGATGGATGCGCAGTGGGGCGGCGATGATCGCGCCGGGGCTTGCATTGAGATTCAGGCGCAGACGCTCCGCGCACTCAAACTCGCGCAGTTCCTCGAGCAGAAGACGCGACTCTTCCCCTCCTCTGAGTGGCGAAAGCGTGAGAAAGCATTGCACGAGCGCGTCCGCGGAGTCTTCTTTCGTGGAGGAGTGCTCGCTGACCGCGCAGGAGACCCCACCCAGCGGCCAAACGTTTTCCTCGCCTACTCTGCGTACCCGCAACTGCTCTCACGCGAGGAGTGGCGCGGCGTGTTTGATGCTGCACTCCCCAGCCTCTTCCTCGAGTGGGGTGGTCTCGCGAGTATCGCGACAACCCACCCGCTCTTCACGACACACTACACAGGGATGAACAATAAAAGCTATCATCGTGGCGACTCATGGTTCTGGGTGAACTGCCTCGCGGCGCAATCCCTGCACCGTATTGCACCCGAGCATTATCACGAAACGATAGCGCGGCTCATGGATGCGGCCGTCGC
>RFKA01000129.1 GCA_003694385.1 Candidatus Woesearchaeota archaeon
ATACAGGGTTTCAACCGGAAAAGGCATTTTTAAATATTTCTTTCACTATTGCAACAAAGCAACATGAGAGCCGGAGAGGAAACAGCGGAGAAAACACGCTTTGGGCGCGCCCCCAAGCAGACGCTCTTCGTGCTCTCAAAAGAACACCTCCCCCTCGCCGCCGCTGAAGTCGAAGCCCTGACGAGGCAGCGCGGACAGCTCGTAGAGAACCTCCTCATAATCGCTACTAAACCACCAGCGGGCCTCGCGCTCACGCGAAGCGCACACGAACTCCTCTTCACGACGACAAGAGATGGCCTCTTATCAATGATGACCCGTTTCTCATGGCCCCAGGGGAGCTTCGCTGTACGCGAACACGGACTCGACCTCTCGGCGCGAAGCCTCGCCGCGCCTATTTGGCGCTCGCTCGCGCGCCTAGGAACGCCGCGCGTCGACCTCGAGCAGCCCGACAACGAGTTCGTTTTCTTCCAAGAAGGCAATGAGGTCTTCGTCACACGCACATACTGGCGGAATGAGGAGCGTTTCAGCGAACGCAGAGCACACCTACGCCCGAGGAATCACCCGACGAGCCTCAACCCAAAACTCGCACGCGCGATGATCAACCTTGCCGGGCCAGTACGTACAATCATCGACCCCTTCTGTGGCTCGGGCGGCATCCTCATCGAAGGCGCGCTCATCGGCAGGCACATGACGGGGAATGACATTGACCCCCAGCAACAGGCTAGGGCGGAAGAGAACCTCGCGTATTATGGCTGTACAGCGCGTGTCATGACGGGAGACGCGACGACCCTCACGGGTTCTTATGACGCAATCGTGACTGACTTGCCAATCGGGCGGAACGCGAAGCTTACTGCTAAGGCCGCGACGTTCTCGGCTTTCTTCAAACAAGCCCGTAGACTCGCGCGGAGAGCCGTCGTCGCGAGTGACGAGCCACTCGAGCGCTTCTGTGCTCCCTGGCGTGTTGAGCAATCCTTCATGTGGTATATCCAGCGGAACTACACAAAGCACATTAGCGTACTGCGCTGATGACGCGCTCGCAGAAATCATCAATAATGGCGAGAATAGCTGCGCGCTCTTCAGCTGTAGCCGCCGCCTCACCTTCATTGATGAGCAATAAGCGCTCAATCGCTGCCTGGTGGGGGAGTGTTACCTCATTAACGAGTTCGCGGAAAACGTCTCGTGGCGCGTCTGGCGCTTTATGGCGGAACCTGCTCTGGTGTGCTTCGCGGAGCGAAACCTTGACGCGCTCATATGCGTCTTCGAGTGCATTCATACTCCGCATACCTGCGAACGTCGGGTCTTCAGCCTCTACTTCAGCGAGCTCGTCGACGATGATAACCGTCTCAGGCTCTGTTGCAGAAGTCGTCGATCGCTTCGAGGATGGTCGCTTCTTGCGCTTGGTCATACGCCTCGCCTTCTTCCATGATGCGGACGAGCTGTCCGATTTCTTCTTCATGCGGGAGCGTCACTTCACTGCTAAGCTCGAAAAACATGTCTCGCGGGCTCTCAGGGATGGGTCCTTTGAATCGTTCAGCGTAGCGGCGACGCAGAGCTTCTTTTACGCGTTCGTAGCCTTGCGCAAGGCGATTAATCCCTGAGAAGATTGATTCATCATTCTCGAGGCTGGGCGCCACCTTGGGCTCCTCAGGTTGCGGTTCTTCAGGCTGAGGTTCCTTTGGGGAATCGGTTGTGGGAGCTTCACTCTCGAGTTCCTCAGCTTCAGTCCCCACCCCTTGTTCCTCCCCTTGTTCCTCCTCTTGCTGTGCAGGGGTGTACTCGGGCGAATCCCCCTTATCCACTGATAAGTCCTCGGCCTGTCCGGGCTCTTCTGCTAGTTCTTCCGCTGGCTCTTCTGCAGTTTCACCTTCTTTCCTTCCAGCATCCTCTTCAATAGGCTCTGCAGCCGTCGTGCGAACCTCAGCCATTGTGTTCTCTGTCCTCAACGATTCGGTCGTTTGCTCAGTCGCTGGCTCAGCACTCGGCTTCGAGGAGTGCAGGGGTTCCGGGTTGCGCGAGCCCTGCGTGGGAGCATCGAGCTCAGCAGCTCGCTCTAGAGGCGCGCCTCGTCCGGTCGTTATAGAGCCAGGGGCTTCTGTTGTTTCAGACGCTTCTCTAGCTGTTGGTTCCTCGAGGGCCGCGGGTGCTTCTTCGATGCGCTCCTCCTCCGAGAAGCCATCCAGCTTCACGCTGCCCTTGGTGAGGAGGAGGCCTGTGCAGAGGAGGACGCTCATGCGCTCCTTGTGGACTGCGAAGTACAGCTTGACTTGCTCGTCGAGAATCGTGCTTGCTTTCTTTGTGAGGCGCCCGAGTTCAATCATGTCACGATCGTTTAGCGTTTGTTCCTCCCCGCGCGCCCCGAGCGGGAGCTTTGCGAGACGGTCGTCCTCGTCTGTCGTGAGCAGCGCCGTTTGTATTGCGACGCTCTGATAGACTGGTTTGAGGTATTCGCGCGCGAGGCGCATCTCGTCCTTCTCAATTGTGCCGTGGAGGTCGATGGCGCCGTAGTACGTCTTAACAGTCAAGAGGTTCTTGTCGCCACTCGTGGCGCTCCATGTTTCAGCCGTGACCTCCCCCGGTTCTTTCCGCTCGACGAGCACGCCCACGTTGAGGTGTTTCACACTGATACCGGCTGCTGCGCGGTGACGCTGGAGGCTGGGCGTGAAGAGGCAGGCCCAGCATTCCTTGATTGCGAGGAGCAGTTGTTCGAGGCCGTGCACATTGAGTATGATACCTTCTTTGTTCTCGTCAGGCACCGAGTGGTTCGGACTGAGGATGACGCTCACGAAAGCCGCGTCGTTCGTCGCGAGGAGGTCTTCGCCATCACCAAGGCTTTCATACGCTTCGACGATTTCGCGCACGAGTTCCTTACTGAACTCTCCATTAAGGATGAGTTCACGAATCTGGTCGTAACGCCGCGTCCCCGTGCACTCCTCCATGAGAATCGTCCCGATGCGTTCTTGGAGGTTGTTCTGGTGGATGAAGGATTCGAACGCGTCATTCGTGAGCACGAAGGCGAGGGGCGTCGTGAACCCTTTCTGGCTGAGCAACGCGAGATTCCTGCCTCGTTGACCAACGAGGTCTTCTTCTCCTCGGTGAATCTGGGCGAGCGTCCGAATGTAGCGCATCAGTAATCTACCGCGACGACGATATTTAAACGTTTCCTCAACAACCCTTCCAGGCACCAGAAGTGTTCATTGAACGTAAAACATCAATGGAGGAGGTGCATGACATCCTCGGGTGCTTTCCCGTGGAAGACGACCTGCTCGAGCGCCTTCGCGAGCGAGAATGGTCGCTGGTCCTGCCAGATATTCCTGCCGACGGCGACCCCCGTCCCGCCCGCGACGTGGACAATATCATGGACTTCTTTGAGGAACGCTGCTGGCTCAGTCTTCGTTCCACCACTCACAACGACTTTTGCTCGTCCAGCACACTTGAGCATCCATTTGAAGTTTTCAAGGTCACCGTTGTACTTCACCTTGAGGATGTCTGCGCCGAGTTCGAGGCCGATGCGCGCGCCGTACGCGAGCACCTTGTTATCGAGCTCATCGATGCCCTCCCCGCGCGGGTACACCCAGAGGACGACGGGGATGCCGTGGTCGTGGGCCTGCTCGACAATCCTGCCGAACTCAGCAAACATTTCCTGTGCATGCGCTGAGCCTGGATAAATCGTGTAGCCGACGGCTGCCGCGCCGAGCTTTACTGCCCGGTCAACACTGCAGAGCTGCCTGCTGAGCGGGTCGCCACGCTGTAATCGTGTCTTCCCATTGAGCTTCACAATGAGCGGGACTGCCTTGTATGCTCCGCGGTAGTATTTTTCTGCAATGCCGTGCCCGACAATAATGCCTGAGAATCCTCCTTCGACGGCGATGTTCATAATGTACTCTGGATCAATGTTCCGTTCGTTGAAGTCGCTCGGTCCATGCTCTAGGCCTTGGTCACACGCGAGGAAGCATGCTTTGTTCATCCGTATGAGTCTGCCGAATTTCATCTCTTCACCTCACAGTCCCGTGCATCGCTCTTGAGGAGCTCGTCGAGTTCTTCCTTCGTCAGTATGTGGTG
>RFKA01000130.1 GCA_003694385.1 Candidatus Woesearchaeota archaeon
AATCGTAACAGCGTCACCAGGCCGTGCGTCTGGTGCCTCGATGAGCTTGACGTCGTCGCCCTGCTGGACGGCGAGGAGCATGCCTTTGCTCTCGACGCCGCGGAGTTTTGCTGGCTTGAGGTTGTTCACGAGGATGATGTGCTTGCCGACGAGTTCGTCTGCTGTGTAGTACGGGACGAGTCCAGAGACGATGACCCGCGCTGACCCGCTCCCGTCGTCGAGTGTCTCTATGTAGAGTTTATCTGCTTTCGGGTGTTTCTCGACGTTCGTGATTTTCGCGACGATGAGGTCGAGGATGTCGGGAGTCTTGGCATTGGTCTGTGCTGTACTGGCCTGCGCAGCACTCGCCTGCACAGCACCGGCCGGGGCAGCACCCGACGTGGCTTCTGGTTTCCCGAAGACAAGCGGCTCCATGCGGCGCCAGATAATCGCTGGTTTCCCGATGCGCGTGTGCTCGAGCGTCACGGAGAGGTCGGCGAGGCGCTGCGGCGCGAGCCCGAGTTGTTGCTGGACGCGTTCGGCGAAGCGCGGCAGGATGGGTGAGCAGATGATGCTGAGGTCGCGGACGAGGTTCGCGCAGGTCGTCAGGACGTCCTGGCTTTCCGCGGGGTGCTTCCATGGCTCGCTCTCTTGGAAGTACTGGTTGCCGAGCTGGCTCACTTTGAGGATGCCTTGTACTGCTTTGCGGAACTCGTAGGTATTGTAGTGCTTGACGACGTGTTCAACAGTCGTCTGCACGTCGAGGAGGAGTTGCCGCGCGCGCTCATCCGTCGCGGGCTTTGTGAGCTCCCCACCGTAGTTCTTCTCGATAAAGCTGAGCGTCCGATAGACGAAGTTCGCGATGTTCCCGACGAGCTCGGTGTTCACGCGCTGCGTGAAGTCCTTGAGGTTGAGGTCGAGGTCCGTCATGGCGTGGCTCAGGTTGGCGGCATAGTAGAAGCGGAGGAACTCGGTGTCCGGCACCTTGTCAGCGAACTCGTCCGCTGAGAGGAACGTGCCGCGGCTCTTGCTCATCTTCTCGCCATTGACGGTGAGGAAGCCGTGCACGATGAGGTTGTCGGGGACTTTCCACCCCGCGGCGTGGAGCACGGCTGGCCAGAACAAGAGGTGGAAATAGATGATGTCTTTCCCGATGAAGTGCTGGATCTCCGCGTGGTTCCACGCTTCGCGCGCGGCCATCGTCCCGCCGAGGAGGTGGGCGAGGCTGCTGATGTAGCCGACGGGCGCGTCGAGCCAAACGTAGAAGTACTTGTCCGTGCCGGGAATCTTGAAGCCGAAGTAGGGTGCGTCGCGGCTGATACACCAGTCCTCGAGTCCTTTCTCGACCCAGTGCATGATTTGGTTGCGTATCTCTGGTTGGAGGCGCTCGTTCGCGAGCCACGTCTTGAGGAAGTCGCTGTGCTTGCTCAGCGCGAAGAAGAAGTGCGTGCTCGTTTTGAGCACAGGCGTGCTCTTCGTGAGCGTACTGTACGGGTTGACGAGGTCGGTGGGCTTGTACGTCGCGTTGCATTTCTCGCACACGTCTCCGTACTGGTCGGGCGCCCCGCACTCGGGACACTCGCCTTTGACGTAACGGTCGGGGAGGAAACGCCCCGCTTCCTCGTCGTAGAGTTGCTCGACGTCTTTTTGGTAGATGTGCCCGCCCGCCTTGAGCGCGGCGTAGAGTTGCTCGCTGAGCTCACGGTTCTCCTCGCTGTTCGTGCTGTAGTAGCTGTCGAACGCGATTGCGTAGCGCGCGAAGCTCTCCTGGTGTGCCTGCTGCCAGCGAGCGATGTACTCTTCGGGAGTCACACCGGCTTTCTCAGCGCTGATTTCGATGGCTGTGCCGTGGGTGTCATCAGCACAGCAGTACACGGCGTTCTTCCCTGCGAGTTTCAGGTAACGCACGTAAATATCCGTCTGAATATACTCGACGAGGTGGCCGATGTGAATGGGGCCGTTCGCGTAGGGGAGTGCAGCGGTGACGATGATATCTGGAGCCGCGCTATCAGGAGCCATGCTGTCCGCGACAGAGAAGGGGCTTAAAAATGTTATGCGAGTTCACCAGTTTTTGGGTCGGCGAGTTTCTTCGTCACGCCGACTTTCTTCCCGCAACCCTCACAGACGAAAACAAAGGCTTTCACGCCTTGCCAAGTCTTCCGCACGTACGGTGTCTCAGTTTCTCCTTGGTGACTGCAGAACGGGCACGTGTAGCGCACATGTACTACAAGGCTCGCCTCGTGTTCCTTCTTCGGCTCGCTGTAACCACAGTTTGGGCACTCATACGTGGGGCTCGTCTTCTTCGGCTTCTTCATCAGGGTCTTGCACTTCGGGCATTCTTTGCGGAAGGCCCATGCGAGAATGTGCCCTTTGCCGAACGCTCGGCGCGTGAAGTAGACGCATTCGTCAACACTGGTGGGTTCGCGCATACGGGTGCTCCATGCTACAATCCTTCTTAAGTGTTTCGGGAGTAGGAAGATTTATATGGCGGCTACTGAAGAGAGCAACCCATGGCTGACCCAATAACCACTACGGTTGCAAGCGAAGCAATCATCATTCTCGTCAAGAAAACGCTCCCACTCGCGATTACACAGCTCGAGAAATCAATAAGGAGTCTAAAGAAACGCCTGAGTGAACGCAAGCTCCCACGGAAGGCTAAAGAGATTATCGCCAGGGAGTTCGAGTTACTCGTGAAGCGCAAGCGGCTCTATGAAGAACTCGTGATGCTCGGTACTGATGAGCTCAACCTCAGGCAGGCAGAGGCGAAGCTCAAAGAGCTCCTCAGGGAATGGAACGAGTATCGGAGAAAACTCCTTGAGGTTGAGACAAGCCTACTCGAACACAAGCGCCGAGCGGAGTCTGACGAACCCATCAATAAGAAGAAGCTCAGAGAGCTCGACAAGAAACTCCGTGCTCTCGATAAGAAGATGAGTGATGTTCACAAAAAAATCGCGGAGATCACAGAACACCTCCGGACGATTCAAGGCCGCGAAGAACATAACGAGAAGAAGGAGAGAAAAGTTGAGCGTGCGCTCGCGAAGAATCTCTCTGAGAGTTCAGAAGCAGAGGGAGGGGAAGTGGATGAACTCGAAGAAGCAGCTTAATCTATAATTGCGGCGATGAACATCATCACGGTGTTAATTGGCACCATGCCAATGAGGACGCCGATGATGAGCGGGTTCCACCAGTAGGTGAGGAT
>RFKA01000025.1 GCA_003694385.1 Candidatus Woesearchaeota archaeon
CCTGTGAGGAGTTGAATACACTCTGGACGGAGACAACTTATATATAATTTATGGTTACGTCCTCATCTCCGAGTTATAACGACGAGTGTCCACGCCTGAGTGGACTGGTCAAGCACCCTTTCCCGTCAGCACGCACCCCAAACTATTTAAAAGCTTTTCCTGCCTAGAGCTGGAGGAGGTGGGCTCGTGTATGACATCGTCGTTGGCCGCAACAAACACGATTTAGCCACCTTCGGGACTGAGGGCACAATCTATCTCGGGAAGCACTATGTAAAGATGGGCCGGACGACCTCCCTGAGCAACCGCGTACTCATGGATATGGTGCGGAGCCACGTCGTTTTCATCTGTGGCAAACGGGGAGGAGGCAAGAGTTACACCATGGGCGTCATCGCTGAAGGCATGGCCGACCTCCCCCCTAACATCAAGCAGAACCTGAGCATTATCATGCTCGACACGATGGGCATCTACTGGACGATGAAGTACGCGAACATGAAGGATAAGGACTTGCTTGAACGCTGGGGACTCAAAGCACACCCGCTCAATGTTACGATCTACACACCTGCAGGATTCTTCAACAAGTACCGTGCAGAAGGCATTCCTACCGACAAGCCGTTCAGCATCAAGCCAAGCGAGCTCCAAGCGAGCGACTGGCTCACCCTCTTCGCCCTCGACATCAACAGCCCTGTCGGGGTGCTCGTCACGCGAAAAGTCCACGAGCTCCGCGAAGACGCCAACGAGCGCGGAGCAACACCCACCTTTAGTATTGCAGACCTCATCGCAGCGATTGATGCCGACCCCGATGCTTCAAAAGACACGAAGAACGCAGCGAAAAACCACTTCGAGGCCGCAAACACCTGGGGCGTGTTCAGCGAAGAAGGAACGCCACTCAGTGAACTCGCAGCCCCCGGACAAGTAACTGTGCTCGACGTGAGCTGCTACGCCACCGAGGAGAACGGCTGGAATATCAAGAGCCTCGTCATCGGCCTCGTCGCCCAGAAACTCTTCAACCAGCGCATGCTCGCCCGCAAAGACGAAGAATTCAAGGAAGTGCAGCAGAAGACAAGCTACTTCAGTGAGGACCAGGGAATGAAACAAGCGTTTCCCCTCGTCTGGCTCGTCATCGATGAAGCTCACGAGTTCCTCCCCCGAGAAGGGAACACGCTCGCCCGCGACCCGCTCGTAACCATCATGCGCGAAGGACGCCAGCCAGGGATCAGCCTCATCCTCGCGACGCAACAGCCCGGGAAAATTCACACAGACGTCATGACGCAGAGCGACATCATCCTTAGCCACCGCATCACCGCGAAAATAGACACTGACGCGCTGAGCATGCTCATGCAGAGCTACATGCGCACAGGCCTCGACGTCGAACTCGAGAACCTCCCCCGCACGAAAGGCGCAGCACTCATCCTCGACGACAGCAACGAAAAGATGTTCCCCATCCAGGTTCGGCCACGCTTCACCTGGCATGGCGGCGAGTCACCCATCGCTATCAAGCGAAAGAAAGAAATGTTCAAGAGCTAGATATGAGCTAGGTGTGTAAGGCGGGCATCTCCCGCCGCACGGAAACTTTCTGCTTTCGTGTCGATAACCTTTTTAATCTTCATTGTCTTCTCCACCCCGATGGCTTTTAGTAGGCGTTTTCCGCGTGATGTCAAGGGTTCAAACTACCCTGTTTGGGAAGAAGTCTACCTCTCAGACGAAGAAGAGGAGCAAATCGATAAGGAACAGCGAGACGCGAACCTCCAACTCTTCCGTGAGAGCATCGCTGACGCGCGCAAGCTCCTCGCCGTCGAGAGCCAAGGACCGGTCAGTGAGCGCGACGTGCTCCGCGTCGCCGCGACGCTCTTCGACAAACGCGCCAGCCACCTCGTCTACTGGAAAGAGCAGCGCACGAAAGAGAAATTCGACAAGGCCTACCAGAAGCAATAAAACACTGACTGTATTTCTCTCTTCATGCGTATTCTCTCCGGGCAGGAAGCAGACGAAGCATGGCGCTTCTTCGAGCACGCAGCGCGCCTTGCGAAGCGCTCGACCTGTCACCGAAGGAAAGGCGGCTCAGTTTGCGAAGGGAGAGATTATCGGTCGGGGTTATAACAGTCCGCCCCGAGACAAGTGCCTCGATCTTGCCTCAAGGATGATCTTCCCGACGACTTTAGATCAGATAAGACCTGCTGTGTCCACGCCGAACAACGAGCAATCTTCGATGCGCTCGCAAGACAACCAATACGAATCAAGAATGCAAGAATCTACTCTATCAGTCTCAACGAGGAAGGAGAGCCCGCTTTTGCGGGAGAGCCATACTGCACAATCTGCAGCAAAAGCGCATTAGACGTCGGTATTGCAGAGTTCGCCCTCTGGAGAGGGGAGGGCATCTGTGTGTACACCACAGACGAATGAGCGCTCGTTTGGGCGTTTTACACTGTCTTGAGCGTGAATAAGCGTAGGTGCTCACCAGCGTACTCAGAAATGATGTGTGTACTGTCCTTGAGCAACGTGAAGCTCTCCTCAGTCACAATATCTCCGTGCGTCTCGAGGTACTCGTGCATGCGCTCAAGGTAGGCGAAGGCCGCGTGTACGATGTCTGTCTGCGTGACGATGCCGACGACGCGCTCTTCCTCAATGACGAGGAGCCGGCGGCAGTTCTCAAAGAGCATGATGAGATTCGCGTCGAAGATGGTGAGGTCTCCGGGTATGGCCTTAACTGGGCTCTTCATTATCTCCGGGATCGTGTTCGGCACCGCCTCTTCCGCCCCGTAGAATCGCGAGACGAGGTCGTATTCAGTGAAGATGCCGACGAATGCGTCCCCTTTCTTCACCGGGAGACTACTGATGGCTTTCTTCGCCATAATCTGCTTCGCCGTATGGAGCTTCTGCGACTCATCCACCGTGATAATATGCTTGGTCATCACGTTCCGAACAAAAATGGGTGGGACGGACTCGCAAATGATGCGCACTTCTTTATGGAGGACGCGCCCAAGGTCTGTCTGCGTGACGATACCCGCAATAGTGCCGTCCTCATGAACGACAACGAGCTTCCTGATATGGTGCTCCTTTAAGAGATGAATCATTGCCTGGGCGGTTTCCTTAGGAGAGACGCTCACGACGTGCTTCGTCATGACATCCCTCACAGCGAGTTTTTTCGCGTCGGCGGCACGCACCTTCGTAATAAAGTCTCGCTCGGTGAGGACGCCCACGGGTTTCTCGTCTTCCTCGACGACGAGCGTGCTGATGTCCTCGCCAATCATGAGCATGGCCGCATCGAGCACCGTCTTCTCAGGCTTGATAGTCACGACGAAGTCAGTCATGAACGCTTCGGCGGGGAGCGAGAGCAGTCGCTGAACAGAACTCTTTGCCTTCTTTAGGAGTCTACGACGCCGGAACCCAAAGAGAGCCATATATTGGGGGCAAGCAACTCGTGGTTTATAAGGCTATCGTCAGTTTGGCGGCAACACGTCCTCAGGAGTCACCGAGTTAAATGCGATATCATGGTACTCGATACCGCCGATGAGTTGCCGTCGCTCAGGATCTGAGAATATGTGTACACGGAGAGGAACTCCTGTATAGGAATCGACGGCATAGCGGTAGAACTGACCTTCCTTCTCGAACTCGATAATCTTAGCAGTGCGGCCTTCAATATTCTGCTCAGAGGTGATTTTCGCAGAGACGGGCATCTCGGCGAGCCACTCAGTCGGGAGCTTCGGAGCAAAGTCGGAGAAGGCTGCGGGGAACTCCCTTCCTTTCACTGCGCAGACATAGCTTCTCCCGTCAAGGCAGAAGGCGCGCGCACTTTTCTCAGCGAAGTCGAGGTAGACGGTGTCAATGTTTGTCTCGGCAGAAACTCCCTTTCGGCGGCCAACATCGACCCTTGCCGCGTCGCCAAGGATGAAATACTTGTGGCTCGTTGTGCGCGATGTTCCCGCATCTTTCTCTATGATGGGTGCATAGAGGAACGCCATACTCTTTACGCGTTTCGCGGGGAGGCTCAGCAGCCCGCTTATCTCAGGGCTGTATGTTGTCGGGGCGGAGGGTGTGGTGGGTGCAACGGGTGCTGCCGCGTTCTTTTCTACCTCCTTATCCACCTCCTTATCTACCATGGGCTCGGTCGGCTCGACACCAGCGACTGGTTGCGTGGCCTCCGGTATAGTCGCCGGGCTCCGACAGGCCTCCGGGCTCGCAACGACACTTCCGTCAGGGCAGACGAACCCTCGGGGAGCGCAGGCCAGGAGCGCCAAGGTGAGGACGACGTAGAGGAGCCTCTTCATTATGTCCTCTATGCTCTCGCTTGGCTCTCTGGTTGTCGGACCTCTCGGCGGTGTTCTCCGCGACGGACTCGCTCGTCGTGCACTGCAAGCTCAATGAGGTCTTCTTCATTCAAGCCTGCCCCCGCCATGCTCACCATGCTCGCGAAGAAAATCATGACGAAGAAGACGGCGAACGTGAAGCCCCACGTGTGGCTCCAGAACGGGTAGATATGGAAGATGCTGACGAAAAAACCGATGATGCTGACGAGCATCCACTCATGGGGGAGGGGGGTAAGTTGTACAGCCATGGAAATCACCTCTTGCTCTCCTCCAAGCCTGCAGCCTTCTTATATCTTACGAAATTGAGCCCTCCTTTCTTGACCAGCACCCTTGCTGCAGCAAGCCGCTTATCAAAGAGCTCGAGAAAGGCCCGCATACGCTCACAGGCAATCTCCTTCAGCTCCCCTGAGAGCATCCTCCCTGCCTTGTACTCGTCGTGTATGCGCTGAAGCTCAGCATCATCATCAATGAGGTGCTGCTTGAGGAGCTCGAAAACCATGTCTTGTTCAATGATCGCGCCGAGCCGACGATGCTCTTCGACCGTGTCTCGCCCCCCCGTCTTCGCGCGCTTGATGCGCTTCACAGCTGTCTTGACGTCCTCGGGAAGCATGATGCAGCCCTCGGGCTTGCTCTTACTCATCTTTAGCCCCCCATCAAGGCTGGGTGTGTACCGCACATATAAACTGCTGGGGGGAAAGAACCGTAAGCGCCTTGTCCTGTTGACGAAGTCGCGCGTGAGCCTGATGTGGGGGTCCTGGTCTATACCGACAGGAATGATGCCTGGCTGGCGCTCACCGAGCTGGGGGTAGAGGATATCGCCAATCTGCGTCACAGCGCTCACGATACGCCCAGGGTCGTTCGTGCCGTAGATAGCCCTGAACTCGTTCGCTGTAATCTTCTTACTCGCCTGGAAGCCTATGCGGATGACATCCATGTTTTCGCTCTGGAAGTAGAAGAGCGTCTTCTTCGGGTCGAGACCGAGCGCAATGTACGCGGGGATGAAAAAGTCAAGCGCCCGTTGCCGTGCCTCCTCGAGCGCCACTCCCCGTGCGGCGGCCGCTTCGAGGTCCGCGACGAGAATATACGTCTGTGCCCCGTGCTCCTGAAAATAACGGAGGTTCTCGATAATCATCTTCGTGCCCAGATGTATGCGGTCATTGCTTGGCATAATGCCTGTGAGCGCATAGAAGGGCTTCTTCTCCTTGATGCAGTCAGCAATGCGCTTGAGGTCCCTCCCTGCGAAGACAACGCCCCGGCGCATTAACTTGTTTGGCTCGGGGAACAGGCGGGCGTCAAAAGTCTCGAGCCCAAATTCCCGAACAATTTTCTCGTAGTCCTCAGGGAGGCTTGAGCCCCACGGGTCAATGATGCTCGCCATGCTGTTTGGGCCCGCCTGCGCGTATAAAAAAGTTCTGTTAGTCGTCGAGAATGCGCAGGAGCACGTCTCGTGCCGTCCGTCGGTTCTTTGGGTACGCTGCAGGACTCACCTTCACCTGAACACAGTCGCCGCGGTCGACGAGAACGAGTCGGCCCTGTTTGAGTGCATTCTTGTCAAGCCGGAAGAAGAAATCGCCATGCTCGTCAAGACGACGCTCGCACTCCGCTCGCAGCCGGGCGAGCTCTGCTTGGGAAAGCTCTTGCTTGAGGAGCTTAAAGAACGCGTTCGTGTGGCTCGCCCTCCGGAAGAAGTAGCGGACGATGATAATTCTTCCGGCATCCCCTTCGACATCAGAGAGCTCGACATTGATGCCCGTCTTGGGTGGTGAATAAACGAGCTTATTCTCCTGTTGTTTCGCTTCCCCTGCGAGCACTTCTTCCATCGTGAGTGGTGCGAGCGTATCAAGGCAGGTTGGCTTCTCATCCCGCAGGAAGACTTCGAGCATCACGTAGTGGGCGAACTTCATAGGCGATAGCGGGCAGCGTCAAATCGCTTGTTACGTGGGTCACCAGCAGGGAAGTGCATGTGGAGGCAGCGTATACTCGTGAGGGCGACAGGCTTTGCACCCTGCGCAACAGCGTCCCGGTAGAACAGGATGTCCTCCCCTGCGCCCCGCGCGTTCAGCCGGAAAGGGCACGCCTCGATGATTCTGCGCGCAACGAACGTACAACCGAGTCCTGCGGCGCCGATGGAGAGGCACTCATTCTCGAGGACTTCGCGGAGCGTCGCCCGGCGCGCCTTCCCATTCACGTCGATGAAAATACAGGGCTGGATACGAGGGCTCCCCTGCTGTGAGAACACGTTGAGGTAGACGCCCGTCGCGAGTTCCGCTCCTGACTGGAGAAACGTCGTGAGGGTCTCGGGAGGAATGATAACGTCGCTGTCGACGAACAGCACGGACTGATACTTGTTCTCGAGGACGAAATCACGCGCGGCCTTGCGGCTCGCGAGGATGCGGCCGAAGCGTCCCTCTCCGCGCGCCCGGAGCACCGTCCATCGGCCAGGGAACCGCCGTTCTAATGCCTGCTCGAGCCGTCGCTGGTACCAGTCACTCGCCGAGTTATCGACAAAGAGCACATCAAAGTCCGGGTGGGTCTGTGCTTTAAGGGCGTCGAGCATCGTGTCAAGCGCGTATTCTTCACCATCATAAGTCACGGAAGCAACAAGGATCATGCTGTGCTGTAACGACGACTCCCTTCTTAAAGCTATGCACGGAGCCGCCCACGAGCTAGTCAGTAACGAGCCGTCAGCCAACCCCCTGCGAAGCATTAAAAGGAAGCATTAAAAGCAGCAATGCTGAATCTGAGACAATGAAGCACCCTCCACGCACCACAGCACTCCTCTTGCTTCTCTTCTTCGCGGCGCAAGTTGTGGGGCTCGCGCTCGTCAACCTCAGCATTGCAGACCTGAAACCAACGCCTACTGGGGAAGTGGAACTCGCTCACAGTAGCACCGCCATCGGCGAGCGCCCCCAGTTTACTGGGTATGAGAGCTTCCTCTATCTCGTGTTCGGCGTCGTCGCAGGCACGCTTCTCCTCCTTTTCATCATTAAGCTGGGACGGCTGCGTCTCTGGAAGCTCTGGTTTTTCTTCGCGGTTTTCCTCTCGACGAGCGTCGCATTCGGCGTCCTCTTGCCGCGCCCACTCGCTCTCGCATTGGGGGCTGTCCTCGCGTATCTCAAGGTCTTCAGGAGGAGCGTACTCATCCACAACCTCACAGAGATATTCATCTATAGTGGCATCGCTGTGCTCCTCGTCCCGCTCTTCGACCTCTTCTGGGTCACGGTGCTCCTCATCGTTATCAGCCTGTATGACGTTATCGCCGTGAACAAGACAAAACACATGGTGCACCTCGCAAAGTTCCAGACGAAAAGCGGCTTATTCGCCGGCCTCATGCTCGGGAAACCCGCGACGCACCCCACGAAGACGACGAAACGCGCCGCCATCCTTGGCGGCGGTGACATTGCCTTCCCACTCTTGTTCGCGGGTGTCGTGATGGAGCATCTCATCAGCAAGGGCGTGCCGAAACTTCTCGCGCTCTACCAAAGCCTCCTCATCCCCCTCTTCACTGTGGCCGCACTCTTCCTCCTCTTCACTAAAGCACAGAAAGACAAGTTCTATCCCGCAATGCCTGCAGTGACCGCCGGCTGTCTCATTGGACTCTTCTTTCTTCTCTGAGCTATTTGCCGAGAGCCACTTCCAGGCCGTCCTTGGCAGCGGTGACTGTGACTTTCGTCGCGCGCTGAATGCTCCGCGCGATATGCACGGGGTCCTGGGCGAGGAGTTTCGCACCAAACCCTGTGAGGAAGGCGCGCTTTGGCTTCGCCCGCTTCAAGAGTGTGGTGACCTCCTCCACGTTCAACGCCCCCTCTTCGCTCGTCCCGGCGGGGTGGCGGCAATGTACGATGAGCACGTCAAGCTTCTTATACGCATCAGGGAGTTCTTCATACCACCCCGTTACGCCCGTGTAGCCTATGCGGAGCTCGTGGGTTGAGAGGATGAGGCCGACGGCGGTAGGGTCCGGGCTCCTGCTCGGCACAGCAGAAATCGTTACGTCGTTCACACCAACGCGCGCGCCAGGAGTGAGCGTCATGAGTCCCTCGAGGAAACGCCGATACTTCGGGAGGAGTCGTACGCCGCCATTACCATCGATTACTTGCTTGCTCGCGAGGAGAACGCCGTGGCGGTCAATGCCCTCATACGTCATCGCGCTAATCGCTGCGTTGACATCTCCGCTTGTGAAGAGGTGGTCGCTCGTGGCGAGAATCGCAATCGTTGCTCGCGGACTCACGCCCGCCATCTTGCAACCAACGAGGCTCCCTGGCCCAGGATCAATATGGAACTGGTTGTCCGCGAGCATCATGATGACGCCGCCAGAACCACGCACTTGCTTGATGACCGTTTCAGCATCGCCTGCCGTGCCCAGAAAGACGAGTTTGTCCATTCCCCCCTCACCGCGGACTAAAGAGCTGGGAGATTTAAAGGTTTCGACGTCAACGCAACGGCAAGTATTTAAGTGCTCGTGGCTTCCTCAGCAGTGCTAGGCCGGGGGGCTCATCCTCCCCTGTGAGCGCAAACGGATGTGGGCGCGGCCGAAGCCCGCGGGGCGGGTTCACGCTCGTGAGACCAGGTGTCTCTGTGCGACCGTCGATCCTGCGTCCTCGTTGACGTGATTCATACTGAACCAGGTCAGGCCGGGAACGGAGCAGCCTTAAGGGTGCATTGCGTGTATCGGGGGTTGCGCAGGGGAGGAACCACAGAGTAACACCCCTCATGACGAGGGCTCCACCCGCGGGCACGCACCTTTCTTCGACTCGGTGAATCAACGGTGATTCTGTACCTAGTCGTAACTGTACCTGGTCGTAAAAAAGGAATAAATAGGTATAAAAACGTAGGTATAAAAACGGTTATAAAGGAACTGAAAGGAGAACTATAAAAGGGCAAGGGTGCTGGAGAACCCATGGAACGCACTGGGTTCCTCATGGAGAAATTGAGTGTCGCTCTCCTCCTTATTGCGACACTCCTGCTTGGGGGTATGCTCTTCTTCCATTTCATCGAGGGGCTCTCATTCGTGGACGCGTTCTATTTTGTTGGTATCACCCTCACAACAGTTGGTTACGGCGACTTCGTCCCGACGACCCCCCTCTCAAAGGTTATCACAGTGCTCTTTAGCTTTCTCGGTATTGGACTCGTCTTCTATAGTATGAATGTGCTCGCCCGCGCAGCTTTTGAACAGCAAGAGCGCCGCATGCGCCACCTTTTCGAGAAACACGAGAGACGCATTCTCTCGCAAGCCGTTGAGAAAACTGAGGAGGCAGTCGAGAAAGCAGAAACCCTCTTCGAGAAAACAGAGAGCTGGGCGGAGAAAGAACTCAAGAAGGCAGAGGCTGCAAAACGCTCGAAGAAGTGAACCGTCTCGCTAAGTAAACGCTTACCTGGCAGATTTAAAACTCCTCACGGGCTTCGACAAGGACATTTTTCCATACCCAACACAAAGATTTATAAGGGGTTCGTTGTTCTCCCCCGGAAATCGCCCGAGTGCAAGCGTGGAGGGCGGCTGAACAGCACTTCTCCACGACCATTCAGTGCGAGAGACGAGAAGACCCAGA
>RFKA01000026.1 GCA_003694385.1 Candidatus Woesearchaeota archaeon
AAGAGCGCGATGCTGAGCGCATGCCTCCCTGTGAAGCCCGCAGCTTTCGCGAGGGCCCGCGCCTGGTACTCGTGCAGGCCATCCATGGGCGAGACATGGATGCTCGCTGGAGCCTCTCGCTTCACCGATTCCTCCACGTCGACTCCCCCCTGCGATGACAGGAGAATCATTGGCTTCCGCTCAACTGTGTCATACAGAATGCTCAAATAGTATTCTTCCTTCACGGCGAGCTGCTTCTCGATGAGGAGCGTCGTCACGGGCTGCCCGTTCACGTCTCGCTTGTAGAGCGCATCAATCTCCTCGAGGGACCGCGCGTAATCATCGGCAGTAACGATGAGGCCGTTTTTCTTTCGCCCACCCGAGAGTACCTGCGCCTTGATAACGACGCGCCCATGCTCGAAGAAGAACTCGCGGTAGCGCTCTTTATGGAACGAGAGATTAATGTAGCTCTTATTGTCTGTGACGATACCTGGCGGTACGCGAACACCAGATCTGCGCAGGAGTTCCTTCCCTCTGTATTCGGGGAGCTTCATCTCTGTAGGGTGCTCAGAGGCTCTTTTAAGGGTTTCGGCGGGGTTTTCCCCGACGGAGAGTATATAAATAGCTCTTGATTCCTCCTCATCATGCGAATCGTTGCGCGTGACGGGCTCCTCGTGCTCCTCTCGTTCCTCGTGGGCTTCTTTCTCGCGACGACCCTCTTCTTTGCCCACTACGGCTCTCAACACGCACCCACAACGCCCTCGCAAGCCCTCGCATCCCCTGCAGAGACTATTGAGCGGAGCGTCCCCATTGTTGCGGTTGATGAGCAAGGGCGCGGGCAGGTAGGCACGCTCACCGTCAAGCTCATCCCGGGTAACAATAACGTGCTCGTCGACACGAACCCCTTCCTTGACATCGACATCCAGTACAGCGCAAACATCGCTGTTGCGGTCGCGAAACTCACGACAGGGCGCTACGCGGCGGACAAGGATTTCGTCCTCAGCTATGCGTCAGCGGGCAGCGTTGTTGGCGGAGAGAGCGCGAGTGCGGTCACCGCCGTCGCAGTTATCGCTGCACTCGAAGGCAAGGACTTCAAGGCAGGCTATGCGATGACAGGCGCGATACGGCCTGACGGCACCATTGGTCCTGTTGGTGGTATCCCTGAAAAAGCACAAGCCCTCGCAGAAGCTGGCTACACGCATTTCCTCATCCCCAAAGGACAAGGAACCTTCACGTACTATGAACCCGTGCGCGAGCCCGTCCGCGACAGTTTCGGCTTCGTCTTTGCTCACACACGCTATGTTCCAAGAACTATCGACCTCGTGCAAGTCGCGCGCGAAGAATGGGGTATCGAACTCATTGAGGTCTCGACAGTCACCGAGGCTGCCGACCTTATGCTTGAGTGAGCGCCTGAGTGAGAGATTTTATAAAATTCACTTGTCCAAGGTACTGCATGAGCTCTGAGCAGCGCTTGGTGAACATCGCCATCATATTCATCGCGGTCGTCGTCTTCATCGTCGTGCTCAAGGAGCTCCAAGCATTCCTGAGGCCTTTTGCAATCGCCCTCATCCTCACCTTCCTCCTCATGCCCGTCCTGCGCTTTTCGCGGCGCACAAAACTGCCGATGAGCGTCATCGTCGTCGGGGTGGTCATCGTGCTCTTCTTCCTTACCTTCCTCCTCGTATGGGTTGTGAGCAACCAGACTGCGAACCTGAACGAGCGCCTCGCACTCCTCGTCGGGAGCTTCGAGACAATGCTCGAGACCACTGCGGTTGGGGGTGTGCCGCTCAGCGAGTTCATCGACCCGAACGCGATTGGCCGCGCAATAGCCACAGCTGTACGACAAGGGGCGGCAGGGATTGGCAACTTCATCAGCGAGCTCTTCCTCGCCATCCTCTTCACGCTCTTCATCCTGCCATCCCACGAAAGGCTCGTGCACGCCATTGGTGCAGGCTTAGACGAGCGGAAACGGAAACGCTTCCAGAGCGCGCTTCGCGAAACAGAAGAGGCCATTCGCGGCTACCTCTACGCGAAAACACTCATTAGTCTTGGCACAGCAGTTGCGACGGCGTTGCTCCTCTGGGCGTTCCAGAGCGACCTCGTCATCGTCCTCGCGCTCATAACCTTCATCCTCAATTACATCCCGAACATCGGGAGCGTCTTCGCAGTCATCGTCGCTGCGGGCGTCTATGCACTCCTCCACGGCCTCGGCTGGCCGCTCCTCTTCCTCACGCTCCTGCTCATCCTCGTGCAAGCGTTTTTCGGGAACTACCTCGAGCCGAAATTCGCCGGGAGGAAACTCAGCCTGTCACCAACAATCATCCTGCTCTCGCTCTTCCTCTGGTATTGGATCTGGGGTGTCGTCGGCATGCTCCTCGCCGTACCACTCACTTCGATTCTCAGGATTGTCCTCTCACACATCGACGCGACGAAGCCAGCAGCGAAGTGGCTCAGTTAGCACGCGTGCTCGTTTTGCCTGTTGTAGTTTGTTGTCTGTTTTTCCTTTATGTTTGAGCGCTTGCTTCTCGTACACTCACTTCTTGTGCACTTGTTGCTTGTGATGCGCCGGAGCACTCCAGTGAATAGGCCGCGTGAACGCGTGCTCTTTCTCTCGCACGAGCTTGCCCCGCGACCACTTGTAGAGCACCGGTTTGCCCGTCGGTAACTCGAGATGAGGAATCTGTTCATCACTAATCTTATCGAGATACTTAATGATGGCGCGGAGGCTATTCCCGTGCGCGCTGACGAGGACATTCTTCCCTCTCCGTACGTGCGGCATAATCTTCCTCTGGAAGTACGGCACGGCGCGCTTGTACGTATCATGGAGGCACTCACCCCCTGGGGGGCGTACATCGTAGCTGCGCCGCCAGATGAAGACTTGTTGCTTCCCGAACTTCCTCCGCGCCGCATCCTTATTCATGCCTTGGAGCCGCCCATAGTAGCGCTCATTCAGCGCCTCATCACAATAGACGGGGATCTCTTTTCGCCCGAGCGTCGTGTGCCGCGACCACTGGCGGCCCTTCCCAGCACTATGCACGAACACGCCCGTATAATCCTGTTTCGCGAGAATAATGAGGAGCGTCTCAATCGCTCGCATTAATGTGCTCGTGAAGGCGATGTCGAAACGGAGGCCTTCGAGTCGCTTCGCAGCCATCATTGCTTCATAGATGCCATTCTCGCTCAGCGGCACGTCAACCCAGCCAGTGAACCTGTTAGCGATATTCCACCGTGACTCGCCGTGCCGCACAAGGATAAGGTAGGACATGGGATGGCCTCAGGAGTCTCTTTTTATTAAGTTGGTCCTTAACAAGTTTTTTAAATACCTCCTTACTCTCCCCTTTCCTCAGGCACGGAATTCTTAGTTTCGTTCCAAAGGTGAAGTACAATGGAAGGCAAAGTGAAATTTTTTGACCATGAAAAACGTTTTGGGTTCATTACTGGCACAGACGGTACAGACTACTTCGTCCACATTAGCGCGGTCGCGAACGGCATGCCGATGAACGAGGACGACTCCGTCACTTTCGACGTCGTGCAAGGAGACCGGGGCCCGAAGGCAGGCAATGTCAAGCCCGTCAGCGAAGCGCCTGCTGAGGAAGCTGCAGAGGACGCTCCTGCTGAAGAATCAGCTGAAGACGCAGCGTAAGTTCTTTTTTTTCTTTTCGAAACGCGGAGAGACCGTGAGCATTGCCTTATGAATCTTCCTTATGGGGAGAGCCCGGAGACGATTTCAGCAAATATTTTTTGTACAAGCACCACAATGACTCGTCAGTCTTTCGAAAGCGCCACGTCATGAGGACCTGCTGACCGTAACGAGTCACTCCAGGAGTTCCTTGGGCGAAAGGCGTTTCTGCAGTGGAGTAGCATTCCTGGTGCTTCCTTCTCATGCTTCCTTCTCATAGAGTATTACTCGCGCCAGAAATGAAGAACCCAAGGCAAAAAATATTTATATATCTGCGTATACCGATACTTTATGCTGCGGAAGAAAGCACGATTTCTGAAAGTGCTCGGCGACGAGACGAAACTCAAGATTCTCCAGAGCCTCTTGGACGAAGAAGTGTGCTCCTGCCATTTCATTCGGATAACTGGAAGGGCGCAGTCAACCGTCTCCACCCATCTCAGAGACCTCGAGCGAGAAGGCATCTTACAGTCGCGGCGACAGGGACGAAACATCTTTTACCGTATCAGCGACCCTCGCGTCTACGCACTCTTCACGCTCCTAGGAATAACTCGACGGAAAAAGACGAGTGCAAGGAACAGGTGGGACAATGTCAAAAAAAGGATTCTTTGAGAGGATACTCGACAAACTCGACGAGAAACTCGAGGAGAAAGCCAACGAGAAAACGTGCGGCTGCAAGGACGATGGGTCATCATGTTGCAAGTAACTGTTGACTGGATCGTCTATCAGCTCGCAAGCCTTGATGCCTCCTCGCGACTCGCGCAATCCCTGAACTTTTTCCTCTACGACTCCATTAAAATACTCTTATTGCTCTTCGCGATGATCTTCGTCGTGGGCTTTCTCAGAACGTATATTTCCCAGCAGGAAGTCAAGCGGTGGCTGAGCGGAAAGAGAAGAGGCATCAGCAATCTCGTCGCTTCGTCCTTCGGCGCGCTCACCCCGTTCTGTTCCTGCTCCTCAATCCCCATTTTCCTGAGCTTCCTCGAAGCGGGCGTGCCATTAGGCGTCACCTTCTCCTTCCTCATCACCTCTCCCCTCGTGAACGAGTACTTGGTCGTTCTCATGCTCGGCTTCTTCGGATGGAAAATAACACTCGCGTACGTGCTCAGCGGTATGCTCATCGGCACCATCGCAGGCATGGTGCTCGGGGCGATGAACCTCGAGCGACACCTCGTCAAGGATATCGTTACGCAAACCATCAAAGAGAAACGATTCGACGCGCTTAAGGAACGCCTCTCATTCGGCCTCAACGAAGCCCGGGCTATTACGAAGAAAGTGTGGCTCTGGGTGCTCGTCGGCGTTGGTATCGGCGCAGCAATCCATAACTATGTCCCTGCAGAGCTCATTCAGGGCATCATCAACAAAGGCGGCTGGCTCGCTGTACCCATAGCAACAATCATTGGCGTCCCCATGTACGGGAGCTGCGCAGCAATCGTGCCCATTGCCGTCGTCCTCTTTCAGAAAGGAGTCCCGCTCGGCACCGCCCTCGCATTCATGATGGCGACGGCCGCGCTCAGTCTCCCTGAAGCAATCATCCTCCGGAGAGCGATGAAACTCAAGCTCATCCTCGCCTTCTTCACAATCACCACACTCGCGATCATCCTCACTGGTTACGTCTTCAACGCGCTCCAGCCCATCTTAACCTCATGAGGAGTCATCAAGCACGCTCGCGGGGTATACGTCTGACGCTTTCGCAATTGTTTCCGCGTCCACCTTGTCCGCGTCGTAGCGCACATACGCTGTGCCGTCCTCATAACTGACCTTCGCGTCAATAACTCCCTCAACGTGCTTGAGCTGGTACTCAACGCCGAGCGCGCAGCTCGTGCAGGTCATACCGTCTATTGCGAGCGTCGCTTCATGGACGTTCGTCGGGGCACTCCCCCTGAGCGTTTCCGTCGTCGCACCTGTTGTTCTGCTGGTCGGTGCGCAGCCTGCAAGGAGCAGCGCAGCCATACTTACTACGATAATCAGTAATCGTTTCATACGCATCACCTCTACGCGATTGTTGCAACGAGGGGGGCAAGCCAATACTTGAGCAACAGCAACAGCGCAACCAGCAGAACGAACGAGAGCACAACGGGCTTCCAGTTCTGTCGCATGCCCTGGACGGAACAACAGTTCTTTCTCTTGAGGTACAGCACGGTGGCTCCCCCAAAGAAGAGGAGCGCGAGCGTCGTGAAGAGCCACGTGTACTTCCCGATTGTCAAGGCTGTTGAAACACTGCCGAGCCCGAAGAGCACGATAATGACTGGGCCAAGACAGCAGAGCGCGCCGAATACGCCCGCGACGCCTCCCGCCGCAAGTAGCTTCTTATCTTTCTCGTCCATCAGCTTTCCTCTAGTGGGTTACGCGCGTTCTCACACGGGGCACGGC
>RFKA01000027.1 GCA_003694385.1 Candidatus Woesearchaeota archaeon
AATTTGGGAAGAGGTTTTACGGCAGCTCGAGGTAGAACGAGAACTGCGTGTTCGTGCCGTCGAGCGTTCCCGCGAGGAGCTGGTAGTCGACCGTGTTGAGTCCTCCTTGGAAACTCGTGTCGTCATCCCGCGCAACAGCCGCCCAGATGGCCACCTTGTCAGACGACGAGACAAGAGCATACGTCTTGAAGTCATGGGTCTGGGATCCTGAAACATATGTCTCAGTATATGCGGTCGCCTGCGTGATACTCGCGCTGGAGAACGTTCCCGAGAAGTTGAACGTGTTCGTGAAGTTGTCCGTCGCGGACACGTTCCCAATGTGCGTTGGCGCGTTCGAGTAGTTCATCGCGTTGATGTTCGCGTTAGACCAGTCGTTCACCGTGCCGTTCGTCGCGTAGACGACCGAGCCGCTCACATTCGCGACTGACCACGAATAGAAGACGTTCGACGAAGCATCGGTGATTTGTAGGCTCCCACTGACTTGACCATAGAAGCCAGCCCACTTCGTCGTGATCTGTGTGCCCGTGACATTCACTTCGGTGACGTTCCCGCCTTCGGTCGTGAGCGTCGTGACAGAACTATTCACGCCTCTATCCTGTGCACCAGTGGTTGTTGACCCGCCCGTCGGGCCCGCAAAAGCCAGCGAAGCGAACAAGATGCCTATGACGAACATGAAGGTTACTACAACTATGGTTTTGCTGCGCATACAGCCACCTCCTTCCTAACAAAAACTTTTTCCAAAAGGTTATTTATATGTTTTTTGCATCGGAACATTTTGATCGTGTCGGAACAGGTTAAATAGGAAAAAGTTAAAATGAAAAATAGTTTAGGCTCAGACGAGTTCGACCCAGAGGTTGAACGTTGTCGGAGTGTTGTCGTTCGCAGTTCCGTCCTCGGGGAGGATCATCTGGAAGTCCGCAGTCTCGCCGTTATAGGTTGTCCCGCTCTGAACAACTCTGCCGGCGAAGATGATGTCGGTTCCTCCCGAGGCATCCGTCAAGCTGTAGGTTTTCCACGTCGTCGAGCCGCTTGAGAGCGTTGTCGCATAGTCGCTCGTGAGGGTGGTAAAGATGAGCGAGCCAATATTCTCCGCGGCGCCCGCGAACGTGTTATTGTAGTCGTCGGCTGATCCACTGACATTCAGGAACGTGTAGTCAGTTTCTGTGGCAGCCCAGTCAGCGTCGGCAAGGTTTGCCCAGTTGATTGTCGCGAGCTCTGAAGCGTATACGACGCGACCTTGCGCAGTCCATGCGAAGAGCTGGTTGCTGTTGGAGTCACCGAGGACGATGTTTCCCGTCACGTTCCCGTAGAGACCTGTCCAGCGATACGTTGACATGTTCGACTCAAGCGAAGCCTCGCTGATATTGCCTGATTCTAAGGAGATGCTATCTGTTGTCGTATAGAGGAATTCTCCATGGTCATGACTGGTCGTGACATCTGACTCTCCAGGCTCTGCCGCCAAGGCCATGCCAATCGAGCCAAGAACCAAAACCGAAAAAACCGCTATTAAAAACCAAGTTTTCGCCATTCTCCGTCACCTCTGTCACCCGCCACTTTTGTGGCGCGTAGTCGTCTCCGTTGTTACTGCGATGCCCCTTCCCAGAGTTGGGGGCAAACGCGGCGTTGATTGTAACCGGAAATTCCGGTTCGAGCTTAAAAACTCCATAATTAGTTTATATACTTTTCGCTGTTCGGGAAACTATTAAGACACCATTCTGTAGTGAATAGACAATAATGGATGCCTCTTTTGAACGAATTCAGGAATTAATTCGCAGAGCACAAAGCCACGTGCAGAGATAAGCGCGGAAAACCCTAAGGTAAGTGCAAAGCTCTTTGGAGCTAAGACGAGATTTTAATAGGTATGCCACTCCACCTCATGAAAACAGCTAGAAAGGTGATGTTCATGCCAAGAAATTCACAATGCGGCGCGCGAGCGCTCTTCGTTCTCCTCGCCACAGCACTCATCATCACAGGGTGTACACCGCAAGAGGGAACACAACCCCCCACCGCCCTAGGAGAAAACCCTGCGAGCACAGGGAGCACACAGTCAGGAGGTGCTCTGGGCAATCCCGCCCCAGACAGCTCAGCCCCAACAGACGAGCTCCACAAGTTCTCATCAATAGAAGAACTCGAGACGTACGTGAAAAAGCATAGTGCGCAAGACTATGAGCGGACCTTCAACTATGACCAAGTGCTCGCGGTTGCAGCTATCGAAGCTCCCGCACCAATGCTAGCGAGGGGTGCCGCAGAGACAAAAGCGACCGGTGCTGCCAGCGATTACTCAACGACGAACGTGCAGGTCGAAGGGGTGGACGAAGCTGATTTCCTCAAGAATGACGGGGAGTTCCTCTACATCCTCAACCAGGACAAACTCGTCATCGTGGATGCGTACCCGCCTGCGGACGCAGAGGTCGTTAGCGTGACAAAGATTCCCGGGCAACCACAGAGCCTCTTCTTGAATGATGACCGGCTCCTAGTCTTCACGCAAGACTACGAGGAGGAATTTCACTTCGGACTGTACGATTTCATGCCGCGAACGCGTTATATGCAACGCACACGTGCACTCCTCTATGATGTGAGCGATCGCGAAGAACCGGAGCTCCTGAAGAACTGGAGTGTCAGTGGGCGCATCTTCCAGGCACGCATGATAGGTGATGCGGCGTACCTCGTCACGCAACAAGACGTCTACAGCTATGGTGTCATCGAGCCACCAATCCTCTTTGAGGGAGAAGTACGGCTCGTAATGCCTGACATTTACTACTTTGATAGTCCCGCTTCAGATTACATCTTCACGACGGTGACGGCGATTGATACACAAGAGGAAGAGCTCGCGAGCAAGACCTTCCTCATGGGCAGTGGAAGCGCACTCTATGCGAGCGAGGACTACTTGTATATAGCATACCAGAAACGCGGTTATTACTGGGGCTGGCGTGAGGAGCAGCGTGAACGTTTCTTCGAGGCAGTCCTCCCAGCGCTACCCCTGAGCGTTCAGCGTGACATCGAGGATATTCGTGATGAGAAGCTCGAACAGCGAGAAGAATGGATTGCTATCGCTGAGGTGCTCAGGGCGTTCTACGAAGCGTTAGACGAAGACGAACTCGCGGAACTCGGCGAGGAGATTAGTTTCGCGGTACGCGAGTGGGAGACGAAGCGTAACCTCGAGCGGAGCTCGACCGTCATCCAGCGCATCGCAATCGACGGACTCGACATCGGCTATGCTGGTCGTGGCGAGGTCCGAGGCACACTGCTCAACCAGTGGAGCATGGATGAGTATGAGGGATGGCTCCGCGTAGCGACAACCCTGAGCTACTGGGACAGCGTCGAGCGCGAGAGCGTGCAGTTCAATAACGTGTACACGCTCGATGACGATATGAAGGTGCGCGGCGAGCTCGAGCAACTCGCTGAGGGGGAACGCATCTATGCAGCGCGGTTCATGGGAGAGCGGCTATACCTCGTGACCTTCAGACGCGTCGACCCGCTCTTCGTGATTGACTTGAGTAATCCGCGCAAGCCAGAACTGCTCGGGAAACTGAAGATTCCTGGCTATTCGAGCTACCTGCACCCCTACGATAAGGACCACCTCATCGGCATCGGGAAGGAAGGCGACGAGGATGGTCGTCTCGGCGGCATCAAGATTGCACTCTTTGACGTCTCGGACGTCGAGCACCCAGAGGAAATCGACAGCGTCGAGGTAGGGAGCCAGGGGAGTGATTCGGAAGTGCTGCGCGACCACAAGGCCTTCCTCTTCAACAAGGAGAGGGGCGTGCTCGTCATCCCGATTCGGGAAGCTGATGAGCGCGTATATGACCCAGAGAGAGGGTATTACCGCCGCAAGGTATGGCAGGGCGCTTACGTGTTCCACGTCGATGATGAAGGCTTTAAGGAGAAAGGCCGCATCAGCCACCTCGACGGTGAGGCGCGTGACGAGTACTACTGGTGGCAGAGCCCCTGGAGCGTGCGGCGCAGCCTCTGGATGGACGACGTACTCTACACGGTGTCGCAATCGAAGGTCAAGATAAATGACTTCGATACGCTGAAAGAGTTGAACACGGTGAGGCTTCCCTACGAC
>RFKA01000028.1 GCA_003694385.1 Candidatus Woesearchaeota archaeon
CACAACCGTGCTCTTCCTCCACGGGCACTCATTCTTTGAGCGCAACTCGCCCGAGTACTCCGTGAGTGCCTTCCGCACACTCCAGGAGCACCTGCATGCACAACACGTCGTCGATGCAGGCGTCATCACTCCTTACAGAGCGTATGTTGCTCCCGAGGACGCGTGGAGACACATGAACCTCACCGTTGCCGGCACCTACTACTATGATGCGTACCTCCGTGGCGACTCGTACGTACTCAGTGTTGCGACGAGCGAGAGTATTGACACTTACGCGATTCGGCTTCGCGACCTCATCGAGGGTCTACGCGCGCGGACAGGACACGACATCACGATTATCGCGCACTCAATGGGCGGGCTCGTGGCGAGGCGCTACCTTCAGCTCTTCGGCACGAAGGGTGTAGCCCAACTCATCACGATAGCGACTCCCCACTTTGGGTTGCCCGCGCGCGCCGCCTCACTCTGTCCCCTCTTCGGCGCTAACAAGGAATGTGCTGAGATGCGGCAGGATAGCGCTTTCCTCGCTAAACTCAACGACCCTGCACGGCAGCCACAGGTCCCCATTACAACTATCGCGGGTGCTGGCTGCCCGACGAGCGGTCTTGATGGCGATGGCGTCGTTCCCGTAACGAGCGCCCTCCTCCCCGGGGCGAAACAATACGTAATCCGGGGAACCTGCACCGGCACAGAGACACTTCACAATACGCTTCTGGAGAGCGACGAACTCAAAGAGGTCCTCTACCAACTCATCCAACATGCATGAACTTATCCAACAAACATAAAAACCGGCCCGCCTGAGAAGCCGTATGCGCGCGCGGAAACACACAAAGGCTGGCCTGCCGCCCGGCTCTATCATCTATGTTGGCCCCCCTCGTGACGCGCCCGTGACGATTGACCGCTTAACGTACACGGAAAACACCTACACTGAGGAGCGCGTCACGCCCGAGCGCTGCATTCCTGGAAAAGGAGTTACGTGGATACAAGTCAATGGCATCCACGACACAGCGATTATCGAGCAGCTCGGGAGACAGTTCTCGTTACACCCGCTTCTCCTCGAGGACGTTGCGCACGCAGAACAACGCCCCAAGATTGAGGAGTTTGACGATAAGCTCTTCGTCGTGCTCCGCGTGCTGGATTATGAGGGGAAGCACCTCTCAAGCCAACAGCTCAGTCTCGTCCTCGGCAAGAACCTCGTCCTCTCTTTTCAGGAAGAAGAATCAGGGTTATTCCAGGCGCTCCGTGCGCACATCAAGAATCCAAAGAGTCGCTTCCGCACACGGAAGGCCGACTACCTCCTCTATGCCATCATTGACTTGATCATTGACCACTATTTTGTCTGCCTCGAAGCACTCGGCGAGACTGTCGAGCGATTGAACGAAGAACTCCTCCACGACCCCTCGCCCGAGAAGGTGAAGGACATCCAGCACCTCAAGCACATCGCGATCACGTTGCGCCGAAGCGTCTGGCCTTTGCGCGAAGTCATTGGTGGGCTTGAACGCAACGACTCCGGGCTCATCACGAAAGGAACGCACATCTATCTGCGTGATGTTTATGACCACACCATCCAGGTCATCGATAGCATCGAGACGCTCCGTGATAACCTCAGTGGCATGCTTGACCTCTACCTCTCCAGCGTGAGCAACCGTATGAACGAAATAATGCAAGTCCTGACGATTATTTCTACCATCTTTATTCCACTCACGTTCATCACAGGAGTCTATGGGATGAATTTCCGCAACATGCCCGAGCTCTCCTGGCAGTATGGCTATTTCGGAGCACTAGCCGTCATGCTCATCATCGCCATCACTATGGTGCTTTATTTCAAGAAGAAAAAATGGTTATAGGGAGACTCGCTTCTTGTCTACTTCTTCTCTGCAACCTTCCCAATCCAGATAGTCGCTATGACTGCGAGGATCGTGACGAAAATTGCGTACAGCCACGGTCCGCCCGCCGAGAGCGCACAGAGCGCACCAGCCCCTTCCGCGCCACACGGTCCTTTGAACAGAGATTTAATCGCGTCATTCCAGGCGAGCGCGGCGACAAGGCCAAACGCCGCAGTAATCAGCGCTGCGAGTTTCTCAACAACTTGTGATTTCACCATGGTTTCACCCGGGAAAAGGAAAGGGGCTCGTGGCTATAAATGCTCCGTCTTCCACTTGATATTACAACCGATGCTTGGGAGGAATGGCTTCGCGACGGCTCTCCCGGCGAGCACTGTCTCGATGGCTTCAGCCATGTCTTGTTTTGTTGGCTTCGCATGAAGCTGCAGTGCATCGTCGAGCCGCCCATGCCACGCGAGCCTATGGTCTGCGGTGAAGAGGAAGGGGTCCGGCGTGCAGGTCGCGCCATACGACCGGGCAACCTCTTGAGTCGCATCGTACAGGTAGTCGAAGACAAAGCCCTCTTCACGCGCGGTTGCTTGCATCGCCTCATAACTATCCTCTGGGTATGCGTCAGCGTCATTGCTATTGATGCCGACCACCGCAACGTCCCCGCTAAAGCGTTTCGCGAGTTCATTGATCGTTGTGAACTTCTGCCTGACGTAGGGGCAGTGGTTGCACATGAAGATGATGAGCAGCACCTTGCCTCTGTACTCATCGAGCGTGTGGAGCTTTCCATCAATCCCTTTGAGCGCAAAAGCCGGTGCCTTATCGCCTATGGCGAGCTGCTGTCCTGATTCAGTGAGTACCATCGAGTTCCTCCAGCTCTCGCTGTAGCTCAGCGATGAGCTCGTCGTGCAG
>RFKA01000029.1 GCA_003694385.1 Candidatus Woesearchaeota archaeon
GAAATGACCAGATCCAGTACCGACGCATTTATAAAGAACTTCTGATTCGTCTCTCTGTATGGTTCGCGGAGGAGATAGGATACGGATGCCGGCGAGCACCGCAGGTATTACCCAGTACTGGGACGACGTTAAAACAAAGGTAGAGATGAAGCCAGAGCACGTCATCGTGCTCGCAGTCATCATCATCATTATTGAGCTTCTCCTGCAAGCGTACGGCAGCAGGATTTTCGGATAAAATGATTCCCGGCTTGAACCCGCGCAAGATGCAGCAGGTTATGAAGCAGATGGGAATCCAGCAGCAGGATATTGATGGCGTGCAACGTGTCGAGATCATCTGCACTGACCGTAAACTCATCATCGAGCCAGCACAGGTTTCCGCAGTGAATATGATGGGGCAGAAAACCTACCAAGTCCTCGGTGAAGCGAGAGAAGAAGCGCTCGATACCACGCCAGACGTGAATGAAGAAGACGTGCAGACCGTGATGGAACAGACGGGAGCCGATGAAGAAACCGCTCGTCAGGCAATCGTGGAGGCCAATGGCGACCTCGCAGCAGCCATCATGGCGCTGCAAAAATAAGGAAGAAGAACTGGGCGCCCCCGCGCCGGACAACCCATTCTTTCTTGAGCTCGAACCCATGCCGCTGAGCGGGATTCAGCAGTTCCGCCTTCTTCTCAGCAATCAAGACGATGCGCCCCGCGGGCATCAGCGCTCGCTTCGCCTCGGCGAAGAGCTCATCCTGCACCTGCTCGACATCTTTCGGCGGAACATGCTTGCTGGAGACTGGGGGAACCGTGATCAGCACCTCCGTGTTGTGCTCCACAAGCTTGGTGCTGAGCCAGCGTAGTTCGCACTTTGTTTGCGAGAGGAGCTTGTCAATGCCTGCGAGCTTTGCGTTCGCGCGTCCCATCTTCAAGAGGCGAACCAAGGGATAGAAGCAACGCACGGAGGCCTCGCTGCCCCGTCGAGAATCCTCCGCGAGGAAGAACGCGCTCCAGTCTTTGTCTGCGGCAAACGGCATATGCATGAATGCAAACTCCTTCTTGTACAGCTGGGGGCTCGTCCTCGTCGCGGCGAGGACGGCTTCAATAGCCACCGTCCCGTCGATGCTGTACGGGTCAATGATTCGCCTTCCGACTGCTTCACCCGCGAAGAGCGCGCTCGCCACGATGGTACTCCGCAGGCTCCTCCGTGTATGGAACGCCCGGTACTCGCGCTTCCCGAGGTCGCGGCCAGAGAGATCAACGCCCACGACACACGAAGCCCCCTGTCGCCAGGCAACAATCGTCATGGAAGGTTTTGTGAGATCGACGGGGAGTCCTCTCTTGTGTAATGCTTCGCCGAGTGACTCCTCAACTTCGTGAGCCCGCTCGCCATTCTCGCGCGCAACAACTTTGAATGCTCCTCCCCTTACCAGGAACGGCGAGAAATCAGTCGCGAGCAGCGAGGCGGCATCACACGACCGCGACAAGACCGCAAGGACCCTGCTTGCTGTGAGCAAATGATAATTGAGGAGTGCCGCTTCTTCCCTCGTTGCGTCAGGTATGAAGACGCAGCCCTCGGCAGGGGTTGCTGGACGCCCAAGAATACGCTGTACGTCCTGAGCACAGAACGTTTCGCATCCAGGGTCGCAGAGCGCAGCAAGGTCCATGATGGTGCGAGGCAGCCCGCATTAAAAAATGTGTTCCTAGAAGTATGGGTCGTCGTCGTGTCGGAGCTCCTCACTCGTGACGCCAAGCATCTTCTGCACTTTATTGAGGAAGTCCCGCTGAAACAAATAGTAATTCGTTATGATATCGATATTCACAATCTCCTCCCGGCCCTCAATAATTGTCTTCATCGTGACATGGCGGCGATACTCGTTCTCGCGCTCGACGTTCTTCGCGTGGAGCAGCTTGCGGAGGAGGAGGTATAGCTCCATATTATCAACAATCATAACGTCATCCTGAAACAGTTTTTTCACGAGCTCGGCTTTGCCGATGGCGCTCACAGGCACCTCGTGGGTCAACAGCTGTTTCTCTTCGGCGAATTTGAGGACTGCGTCGACGAGGAAACTGTAGCCGTCTACCATGCGGGTAAGAATGTTCTGGATGACATCAACCGTGCGCGTGTACTTCAGGCTTACATAGATGAGGTGGTCGACGCGTTTTAGCTCTTCAACTGCATCTTGTAATGCCTGCATCATAGGTGTTCACCAATCACTGTGTGGAAGGCCCGGGCGTGCTGTACGTATCGCTTGAGCTGCTCTGGTCGGAGTGTCCGAACACCGTAGGATGAGTCACAGATGACGAACATCTCTTTCCGAGCGAACTCGACAGGGCTCTGTTTGTGTTCATGCATTGTTTCTTGGAGCTCGCGTGCAAACCGTAGCAAAGACTTTTCGAGGGGGCACTGCTGCGCGAGGACCTGGAGCCTGCTCTCGAACAACTCAGGAATATGCAGCACTTTCTTCTTCTCCAGGAGGGAGCGCAGTGCAGCCTCGACGTTCGCATCAACCGAATCGAAAATGTTCTGCAGGACCGCGAGTAAAAGCTTCGGGTCGCGAACAAGCGGGTATGTTTGCGTGAGGATGTGGTCTGCGACGCCGATTTTTCGCCGCGCTCTCTCCCGCGCAGCGTCGACGCTCTCCATTGACGCAGGTTGGCGTGGGCTCCTATATATGTGTTGTGCCCCGAACACCCTCCAGAGTTCGTCAGCCCGTCTACTCTCAATCACTTATATCACTTATCATACCCACTTATCCTGCTCTCAGATTCATGACGTGGAAACGTCTGAGCCGACCAAATATTTATAAATCACTCTGAGTCCAGCGCAAGGGATGGGGCGGCCGGTCATCTTTGATGTGCGGAGAGTTTCGAAAGCATTCAATGGGAATGTTGTGCTGAAAGACGTTTCGTTCAAAGTCTACCAGGGAGAAGTCCTCGGCTTCATTGGCGCTTCAGGAGCGGGTAAGACGACACTGCTCAACCTCCTCGTTGGCTTCCTCGCTCCAGACCATGGCGGCGTGTACTTTACCCTTCACGTGAAGAAAAAAGAGCACATCGTGAACGTTCTCGAAAAACCCCTGCTCGTGAGCACGAACTATGGCTTCGCTGCGCAGAACCCGAGCTTCTACGAGCTCCTCACCGTTCGTGAAAACCTCGAGTACTTTGCCACCCTCTACGGCTTGGGCGATCATGCTATCCGCGCCAATATCGACGTCTTGTTGCGGCTCCTCAACCTGAAGGCGAGCCAGCACGTGATGGCCCGTGACCTAAGTGGCGGGATGAAACGGCGGCTCGATATTGCCTGTGCACTCGTTCACCATCCACAAGTCCTCATCCTTGACGAGCCGACAGCGGACCTCGACCCCGTGCTCAGGAACCAAATCTGGGAGGTCGTCAAGCGCGTCAATGCACGTGGCACCACCGTTATCCTCTCGAGCCATCACCTGAATGAGCTTGACACGCTCTGCAACCGCATCGCTATTGTGAAAGATGGGAAGATTGTCGACCTCGACACCCCTGACAGGCTTAAACTGAAGCACCACCGCGTCCAAGAAGTGCTCGTCGAAAGCTACCCGGGCAACTATGAGAAAATCATCGACGACATCAAGCGGGCAGACATCATTGCGATCGAGCGTAAGGGCGCATACCTCACGATTCGTACCGAGGAGCCGCAGCGTATCCTGAAACAGCTCCTCACACTACTCGAAAAGCACAGCGAGCAACTCCTCGATATCAGGCTCAATAAGCCAAACTTGGACGATGTGTTCGTCACGCTCTACACGCGGCCGTCTGGAGGGGGTAACTCGTGAAGTGGCACCGCGTCATCGCGAAAAACCTGAAGCTCCTCTTCCGCTCACCTGAAACTGCATTTATGATCTTCCTCGGCCCCATCGCCATCATCCTCATCGTGAGTGCAGCCTTCAGTAGTTCGACGGGGAACGCTGCGATACGGCTTGGCATCTACGCACAGGACTATACGCCGCTCGTTGATGACATCCACGAGTCTATGAAGGAGAAAGGCTTTCGCGTCAGCGTCTTCGGGAGCGAAGCGGATTGTACGGAGCGCGTCCGCACCGGCGAAATTCACTCCTGCGTGCTCTTCGACCCTGATTTCCGGGTGAAGCAGAACGGAACGAATCACGTGAC
>RFKA01000030.1 GCA_003694385.1 Candidatus Woesearchaeota archaeon
ACCCCCGTGGGTGATCTACGAACGCCAATGTTGGGTTATTCTTCTGTGAAATCCTCAACAGTGAACGGTGGCGCCTGCCCTTTATTGAGCAGACCGCGCTCTTCCATAATACCCTTCGTGAGGAGGTAGAAGACGAGACCAAGGCTCTTCTTCCCTTTATTATTGCAGGGAATGACAAGGTCGATATTGTTCGCTTGGTTGTTCGTATCACAAAGCGCCACAATGGGGATGCCAATTTTGAGGGCATCCGATATCACATTTCGGTCTGGCCAGGGATCGCTGACGAGCACGAGCTTCGCCTCAACGAAAGCGTCGAGTCGCGGATTCGTCAAGACACCTGGAGGGTAGCGGCCGGCGAAGTGCTTGACGCCAAGCAGCTCGGCCATCTTCTTCACGCCCTTCCAGCCATTTTCACGACGAGAGACTACGAGGATGTCGTGAGGGTCATAACGTGCGAGGAATTTAATTGCTGTCTTGAGGCGTGCATCAATTGCCTCAATGTTGAGGACGCTGAGGCCGTCTTGGCGCGTCTTGTAGATAAAGTCCTTCATAAAGCGTGTCTTAAACTTCGTCCCTATGTGGATGCCGCTCTTGAGGTAGTCCTCATTCGGAATGAGGAGATTCTGTTCTTCAGCCATCGTTACACTCTCCGGAAGAACGCTCTTAGGCGTCGTTCCGTAGCTATTATCACCCGCCACGCCCCCCGCCGGGAGGTAGTGCCCAACGCTGTGAGCACAAGGGTAATGGTTCCGCGATCGCCCGTTTTCTTTTAAATCTTTCCAAATTATTTTTCCATAGAGAAAATTTCTAGTTTTCTGTAACGCACTCCTGAAGGCGTCGAGAGACTCTCGTAGAGGACGAATGTTGAGGCTAACCACGTCCGCACAAAGCGTTTACCAGACCACCCAGAAATCCTCGTGCGCGTGCGCCCCAGGGTGATGTGCGGGACAAAGCGCGCAGGCGCGTCTCGTGGGCTCGTGGCATCTACAAGTGACTTGTGAAGTGCTTGCAAGTCAGGGGAGGGTTCAATACCAAGCCATGCTGCGTGGGTAAACGCGCCCGTACGAGTAGTCGTGACAAAGAAGGGCTTGCTCTTCACTCGGCGCAGATTCTCAAGACGGTCTCGTGCACATTCCCCGAGAAACACGAGTGTAACATGAAAATTTTCCTTTGGTACTTTTCGTGCGTGCTGAGGAAGCGAGTTCTGCAGTTCGACGAGTTCATCCGAGATAGCGTTAGGGACTGGCAGGCCTATGAAGAGACGCATAACAAAACATAGAGAAAAGGGTATTCAAATGTTTTTAGAAATCCTCTGAGTCAAGCTCCTCATGCGGGTCGAATTCTGGCTCTGGCTTCTTCTCGGGGCGACGACGCTTCTCAGGAGCTGCTACTGGCGAAGCCTCGCCTATCTTCTCCGCGAACCCGACTTTCTGCAAGACCTTCGTCACGCGAATCTTTACGCGATCACCCTGTTTCGTGTTCGCCACGAAGAGCACAAAGCCTTGTTTCCGGGCGATACCATCGCCTTTTTCGCCAACGGCTTCTATCGTTACATCAAACTCTTCTCCTTCGGAGACAGGGGGTGTCTGGAAATCCCTCATAGCACTATCCACCTTCCGCGCTAGGCGCAGAGAGAGAAAGCAGAGAATCGTTTAAAAAAGTTATTACGCATCCTCGAGGCCGTGCTCCGTAACGTGAAAGACGCACTCGGCATCTGGCATGTTGGGGGCGTCGACGAGCTTCGCAACCCTCGTTCCTTTCTTCCCGCGACGCAAATAGACGCGGAACGTACTGTTATGGCCAACAATGTGTCCCCCTATCGCTTCCGTCGGGTCGCCGAAGAACTGGTCGGGCTTCGCCATAACTTGGTTCGTAACATAGACGGCGAGATTATACATGTCTGCGAGTTTGCTGAGCACGTGCATATGCTTGTTCAGTTTTTGCTGACGCTCTGCGAGGTTACCGCGCCCGACAAATTCAGCGCGGAAGTGCGCTGTGAGACTGTCAACGATGACGAGTCGCACGTTCTCACCTTCCTTGATGAGGTCTTCTACTTTCTCTGCTAAGAGCATTTGGTGGTCACTGTTATACGCTTTCGCGACACGAATTTGCGCCAGGACCTGTTCTGGCTTGAGACCCCTTGCCTTCGCGAATTGTGTAATGCGTTCAGGGCGAAAAGTATTTTCTGTGTCGATGAATACGACTACTGCGTCAGGTGCTGAAGCGATGAGGTTCACGGCGATTGCGTGCGCGACTTGCGTCTTCCCGCTACCATACTGCCCAAAACACTCGGTAATGCAGCCAGTCTCGAAGCCACCACCGAGCATCTCATCGAACATTTTTGCACCTGTAGAAATCTTCATGACTGCTTCTCGCTTTGCAAGGATATCAAGGCCGCTCGTAAAGCCCATATCGAGGCTGTCGCGCGCGGCACGGATGATTTTACGTGCAGTTGCTTCCGTGACACCGCTTGCATCGACGAGCTCTCCGGGCGTGGCGACTGCAATACTCATTAAGTCGTCGAAGCCGCTACTGATGAGTTTCTCGGCTGTGGCGGCGCCGACACCGGGGAGGTCGGTAATTCCTGGCTCTTGTTTCATCGGCTTGGGGATCATGAGGGCTGCTTCTTGGGGCAGCCCTTCATCTGCGTGTTTCTCTGTTTTTGTAGGCATGAGTACCACCCTTGTTTTATAGTTATGCTTCTGCCTCGTTCCCTAACGCGAGGTACTCATAGGCCTTTGTAAGAACAAGCGCGGCCTTTGGCAGGTCGTTGAGCCGTAGAGACGAGGTGGTCTTCCACGTGCCGTCTTTGTCTTTATAGCCGCGTTCGAAGCTGACGGTGTTATACTCGCCGCCTTCCTTCGACGTGTTCGTCCAGATTGTGGCGCTGACTGCGCCTGCTCGGAATTTTTTCAGGGGGGTGTTTTCCATTGTTTTCCTCCTTGCTTTCGCTTTTTGTTTCATCTTCCCGGCTCCCGAAGGAGTGTGTGAGGCGGCGATGGGCGTCGGGCCGCCTGACACTGGGGGAAGGGAGGCCGCTGATGCGACAAGAATAAAGAGCAAGGGCTGCTTAAAAAGCGCTACGCGGTGTTGTCCAGTGCCCTGCTTTCTATGAGAGCGCTTAATGATGGGGTTTTCGCTGTCGAGAAGGACTGGCGGAAATAATCCGGGTAACTAGAGCGTTTCCTCAAGGTCATCGAGATCGTCAAGGCTGATGGCTTCTTCTTCCGCTTCATTAGTGATTTCTTCCTCGACGACATCCTCAGTGACCTCTACTTTTGCCGCATGAGGCGGGGGCTCAAGGGTCTCTTTTATTTGCTCTTTAAGTTCTTGTGGAGCGTCGAGTTTGTCGACCTGCGCTTCACTCTCTTTTCTGAGGCGCTCGAGCTCTTCCTCAGGGTCAATATTCCGGAAAACGAGGCCTGCAGTGAGCTCGATGCGGTCAAGAGCTTCATTCTTCTTGCAACGACCGACCACCTTGATGATCTCTCCCAGCATCTCTGTCTTCACGTCCGCAAATGCCGCGGGGTTCTCCTTGTACGCGAGTATTTCAGCATCGCTCTTCTCGAGGAGCCGCTGGCTTTGCTGTCGCCAGAACGTTGCGCGTATCGTTCCGGTACCATCATCGAGGAAGGCTGAGAGGACATAGTTCGTCTGTGGTGTGACCTCGCCGTGTTCAGCACAGACTGTTGTGTCGCCGTCGCTCGTGACGCGCTTGTTACACTCGGGGCAGACGTCGAAGAACCGGGGGTCATAGAGTTGGACGATTGTGCCGAGTATCTCAATATTCTCCTCATCGCCGGTGAGCTCCTTGATGGCTTTGCGCTCTCGCTGGGCGCGCGGAACGCCCTGGAATTCCTTAACGTGGACGCCTTCGGGGTTCACCTCTATCTTTGCATCACTGTTCAAGTGGAGTTCTTTATAGCCACGGTTCTCTTTCACGTAGGCGTTTGAAACCCTGAGTGTATCGCCTTCCTTGAACGTGTCGAAATGCGCTGTTTGGTCGTTCCAGAGTGTCACGCGTATCTGACCAGTCTCGTCACCGAGGAAGAAGCTACCGACTTTTCCTTCACGGCCGTCCTTTGTGAACGTGCGTACTTCGAATTTCCTCGTGACCTTACCGGGGAGCGAGACGTTCCGCATCCCCGCGTAGAGGTCGCTAATCTTCGCCGCCCCCTCCTCGGCTAAGAGTTGGACGCCGAGTTCATTCGCGATGATGTGGGCCGCGCCTTGCTCGCTGATAAGGCCCGAGAGCTGCTTGAGTTTCTCGTTTATCTTCTCGCGGATCTCTCCCTCGGAGAGCCCTTTTTGGTCTTGAATTTTCTTAACGATATCAGCAGTTGGTATCTCAATCATCACGAACCCCTCAGGCAAGGGATGGTTGTGGGTGTTAAAAAGCTTATGCCCGGTCGTACTGCCTGCGGAGCTGTTCCTGCTTGTAGGCGGGGAGGTGGCTCCAGAGTGTATCGTCGAAATCCTTGAGGGGAGTTATGGGGAGCGAACCAGGTTGGTTGAGGATGAGAGGGATGAGTGGGGCGCTGTCTGGACAGAAGAGTTGCCAGTTCCGCACGAAGTTCATCTGGGGCGCCAATCCTTTATCATCGCTATACGCGGGTGCTCCGACAAGGGGAAGCTCGTCATCGTCGAGGGGATGCCAGTCGCGGTCGCTCTTCCTGAGGGGCGTCACGCGTAGGCGCAGGGGCTGCTGTATGTTCGCGTTCCCCGCTCGGTCAACGGGGACGAGGTAGAGGTAGCCGCTGTAGGTCTTCCAGAAGTCGGGGCGCGCGGCGCCACGCCAGAGGCGCGGGATTTCGAGATCGTTAATATTGAAGAAGATGCAGTTGAAGGGCGAGTCATTCTCGTCGCGCACATAGCGGAGTTGGCCGACGATCTGCTGTGCATCTCTGTTGAAGGGGTTGCTTGGCGGGGGAATGGTTCGGGGGTCTTTCATGTAGACGAGGTAGAGCGCTTGGTCGAGTTGTGGTTGGCGCAGGAGGAAGTAGCCAGTGAGGGGGTCGTAATAGGCATCGAGCGCTTGCGGGACTTCATTATAAGGGGGGTTGCACTGCGGGTTCACGACACCTGTTGGGATACCTCCAGCACAAACCCAGTAGTTGCAAGGGTTGAAGCACGCTGGTTTGGGGACTGCTCGAGCAACAAGGAGCTGGGGCGGGGTCTGCGGGGGCGGCGGAGGCCTCCGCTCCTTGTTTTCAAGCGAGAACTGCAACGGGGGAGCTTCGTCTGTGAGGTTCGCGCAGAACGCGTACTTCGTCTTGATAACTGCGCAAGTCTCGTCATGCTCGTGCGGCTCTCTGAACGTGAGCACTGCTTCTGGCCTCGTGTCTTTGTCGAAGACGAAGTCCCCGCCGACCTTGCGGAACCTGCTGCTCTTGAAGCCGCCATTGATATCTTGTGGCGCATAGTAGCGGTACGACCAGAGCAGTCCGTGCTCTGAGAGGACGAATGTGACTCGCTGAATATCTTTCTTAGGGTCGTAGTCGGCCGGTTTCTCGTCGAATGCCGCATCAAAGACCGCGTTAATATCGGTGAATCGTGGGGGAGTGCTATCAGTGAAGTGTGTGGTGAAGCGCTTCGCGGTGGCTTCTTTCGTTTCGAGCGTGAGCGTAAGCATATACTTCTCTCCTGGAGCAACGTCTGGTGGTGTGGGGAGCGGGCACGTGCAGTTCCACTGGAGGTTTTCTGCACAGTCTTCGAGGGCGAGGACGAGCTTGTCGAAGTAGGCTTGGACTGGGTCGTCACTGCATTCAACGCGATGGTGGGCGACGGCGAGACCATTGAGCTGTGTTTGGGCCGCGCCTGTCAGCTCCTGGTAGCTCTGGTTCTGTTTGGCTTCGCGTTCGAAGCTCGTGATCATCGGGTCATGGCTCAACGCCTCTCTAAGGAGGCAGCGTTCAGAATCCCTGGGGTCGTTCTCGCAGCGCTGGAGCGTCTGCCGTGCCCAGTCCATAACGTCCGCGAAGGGTGTGAGGAGGTCGGGAACGTCAACCCAGAACGTCGGGTTCCAGATATACTCACCAATAGGCACGAGATTTTGCGACCCGGCACTCAGGGCGAGGTTCCCAGCCCCCTTCGTGCAGGGTATGCCGCCATTCCATGCTTGGCAGTAGGCGAGGACGAGCTCGACGTAGTTGAGTGTTTCGTGCTGGGGGTTCTTCTTGCGGAGCACGTCCGCTACGTCCTCCCAGCGTACATCTTCATTCCGCACATTCGTCTCCTTGATCCACTGATTAAGATTGCCTGCTCCCGCGTTGTACTCGGCGAGCGCAAACGCTATCTGGTCTTCGCGGAACGCGTGCCGCTGGAGGTAACTGCTAATGAGCTCTGCCCCGGCGTAGATGTTCCGTTTCGCGTTGAAGCGGTCATCGTTGTTCGCATTGCAGCGGCAGTCGGTATCGGTTGTCCCCGTACAGTCTGAGTTGCGGCACTGCCAGTCATTCGGCCCTGTTGGGCATTGCCAGCACGCCGTTGCGTGGGGGAGTTCCGTGAGGCCCTGCTTGTTGTTCTGCCGCGCGTAGTTTTGCGCGTTGAGGTGGTGGAGCTGCATGAGGCCTGCACAGCAGCCCGTGAAGGAGATCGCCTCTGGCTGGCCGGCGCTCTCCTGCGTGATGATGCCGAGGAGGAGGCTCTGCGGCACAGTATATTTCGTGGCGGCCCCAATAATGTACTGACCCCAGTCTAAGTCATGCATTCGTTGAAAAGTTCGAGACAACTTCTGCGAACTGGCGGAGGGGGGTGCGTTAGGAGAGAGCGAGGGCATAACGGAGGAGAGGCGTTCAGTCGGAGCTGGTCGGTTCGTCGGACTCGTCGCGTTTTCTGGAGCGGCGCCAACAAACGTGATGCCGTACTCATCACAGTATGCTGTCCGCGGGTCTGCTTGTTTCGCGCAGGTTGCTTGTGTCTCTGAAGGGCGAATGATGACATCAGAAAGGGTTTTTTTGCTGAAGAAGCAGACAGGGTTGAGGGCGTAGAGGCCGCTCACGTCGCTGGCTTTGGGTGCGTACATGTGCGCTGTCTTCGTGATGCCCGCCTTGTCGGTGAGGACTTCGAAGTGGAGGTGGGGTGCTGCGGCGCGGGTGTCCCACGCATAACCAATAATTTGCCCTGCGCGCACCGGCTGGTTCTGGCGCACTTTAATATCCGTTGGGCGTTCATTCTTGAGGTGGAGGTAGCGCGTATAGAGGACGCGTCCGCCGGGGGTTTTTGGTGGGTGCTTGATGAGTACTGTGCCGTAAGTTGATGCTTGTGGGTTGTTGATGACGATGCCGTCGGCTGCCGCGACGACTGCGCCGCCCTTTGCTGAACGGGGGGTCCTGCTTGGCAGGTCGAAGCCCATGTGCACGTCACTCACACCCACGCCCGCTCGCGGCCCAAAGCAGCTCGTGATGCGCTTGTAGTTCTCGAGAGGCCCACTTGGAGCGCGCGGCCAGCGGAGGCCCTCGACGGCGCCGAAGCTGCTCGTGAGGACCTCCCCAACTGCTTGGCCGGGCATGATGCCGCGGAGGATTGGCTCGACAGGGTAGGGCTTCTGCGCGTTGAACCTTAGTCTGAGCTGTTCCGGCAAGAATTCTGTTGTGAGAGTGAAGAATGCCGTGAAGGGTCCGAGGGGGTGCTGGTTTGTCAGGTCGCCCATGACTGGCTCGAGATTCTGGTGGAGGTGTTCAGCGGGGAGGTCGCGTGTAGGGACTGTTTTGTCGTCGAGGAGGCAGTCGTCGCGCGTCCTCCTTGACCAGAGGCTGAAGTGGTAGTAGCCACAACCGCTTTCTGCTTCGCCGCCGCTTTCTCCGAAGTAGCGGTTCTGGTCCGTGTAGAGAATATCTGCCGCTTCGGTGAATGCGGCTCTCGCTGCGCTCTCGAGATAGAAACGCTTGAGGTCTGCTCGCTGATATGCGTTGAGGAGCGCCCCTTGGTGCCGCCCAATCTCGTCGGGGAGGTTGCTGAAGCTCACGGCGAGGAGGATGAGCGCGGCCATGGCCGCAACGAGGTAGACAATGAGGAGCCCGAACAGGAAGACTTTTCCTTGCTTCATTCGTCGTACCTCCCAATGTAGTTGATCTCAATCGTGACCACGTCTGACTCGTCAGCGATGAAGGTCTTCGCTTGGGCAAAGGGAAGGTTTTCGAGTTGTGCTCGTGCTAAGCGTTGCTCTGCTTTTCGCATCTGGTAGCGCCATTCACCTACTACCGCACCTCCTAGTAAACTCGACTCACCAACGAGGTTATTGTACTGGAGGTAGTGGAGACCATCCATTATGGCTTTTGGGTCGCCACGCATCTTGGCATGACCAAGGGTAAACTCTGCCCGAGAGCTTTTTACGTGCACGGAGAAGAGATTCCCGACGACAAAGCTCCTGAAGAACGCGAAGGTGAGCCGGTGAACAATATGGCAGAGCCTGCTCTGTGCATCATCGCCAAGGATGGGTGGTGCGGTTGGTAAAGGGGCGAGCTCTTCTTCAGTGCCGAGTTTCCCCTTGTCTTCGTCGCTCAGCCAAGCAATGCATCGCTCATCGTCGAGTAGTTTGACAAGCGCTTCCTCCATCGTGAGGTCTTGGAGTCCCTGCGTGTTCAGTCTTCCAAGATTCTCAAGGCCGTTCTCGTGGCGCGCAGCAAAATCGGCGAGTGGCTGCGAGAGGCGTTGACGCAGGTACGCATTCATGACGAAATCAGCAGTGAGTGAACCTGCTTGGAATGCAAAGTCGAGTTTCCCGTCTCGGTTGCCAAGATGATCTCTCTGGAGGACGAAGAAGCCGAAGATGATGAGGGCGACGAAGAAGAGCACGAAGAGGACGATGATGTCGTTGATGTTGATGACGCCGCGACGGTCGTTACGCATACACTCTCCTCACTACTTCGATGTCAAGCCACTTGGTCGTGTCGGTGTACTCTTTCGTTCCTTGGTTATACGAGCGGACCGTCACGGGGAAGACGTGCCGCTTGTAAAGCGCCCCGCCAGCCATTGAGAGTCCTGCCCGGCCGAAAGAGGCGTAGGCGTCGTACACCGGCTTGTGATGGTAAGCCTCCCGCACAGGAGTCCTATTGATGTCTTGCGCCCGGTTATAGAGCCTGATGCGCGCGCCGTAGCGCTCCGCCCCGGGGTACTCTGTGTAGGGGTCTTCGTTCTCGAGTTGCGTCGTCGTGATGCGCGCCTCATCAATGACCCATGGCACTGGGTGTGCTCCTTTGGGGTCATCGACTGGGTCACGATAGAGGATGCCGTGCGGCCCGGCGAGGAGACGGTACATGTAGATGTCGAGCTCCATCTCCTTCGAGGTGGTCGTCGTCTCGGTCACCATCCATATCTGGAGCAAGAGGAATATCATGAGCGCGGCTGCGATGATGAGCCGGGCAACCCATGGGAAGACTTCACCGAGTACTGCGCGTTTGTTCATGTTTCGAGGAAAGCGGCGACTGCCGCGCTCACTGCTTGTGCAGTGCTATTGATGCGGAGTTCTTCGTCTGATGGGGGGAAGATGAGGCTGACGTGAATGCCACTAGTGACGGGCCCGGGGCCTTGTGTGAGGTTGTAGAAAGGCTTGAGCGAGGCGCGCAAGAGGCAGCCGAGGTCTTCCGAGAGGTCTGCCTGCGGGCCTCCCCCAATGGCGATGCGCGCCTGGTCCGCGAATTGTCGCACATCAAGGCGGAGTATGTAGCGGTGCACATTGATGGTGGGGAAGCCGAGCGGGCCAGGGCTAATGACGGGTGGCGCGAGGAGGCCATCATCATTGAGTTGTTTTCGTACTTGGTTCGCGATTGCGCCGGCGCCCGTGACGAACACTGACGTGTCTTTTTTCGGGATGGCGTTCTCTGCGCCTGCACAGGCAGGCCCGGGGTTGTTGTCGAAACGCACTTGGCTCGGGTTACGGTTGATCGTGATGCTGAACGGCTGGTAGAGCGTGTCGGGAAGCACCTCGAGACGGGGCGTTGCTTGGGGATGCGGCGAGCCATAGTATTGCAGTACCCTCCAGAGTATCCTGTCGACGCTCCCATTGGTTTTCTGCGCGCTCAAGCGGACATAGTGAGGGCTAAAATCAAAGATGAATTCGTCTTGTGGTCTGATCGAGCGGTAGTTAAGGGTGACGCTGCCGCGCGAGGCCATCACGGTATCGACGGTTGTGCCCAGGTCCTTCGCGTAGAAGCGGAGGAAGTACTGCGTTGGGTCGCTGTTATTGATTGCTGCAAGGAAGAAGGCGAGCCCTATGAGAACGAGCATCACGGCCTGCAGAATCATATCCTGAACATTCTCCCCTGCCACGCACCACCCCGAAGAAAGAGCTTTTAAATAGTTTTACTGCGCAAGCCAACTCCCCGTGAGGCACACATCTGCCGGGCAGGGTCGCGCTGGATCCTTACTGATGCGGAAAATGAGTTCTTTCTTTTGTGCACCTTGCTGCCGCGAGTTCTCGACGGCCTGCACTGCAGTGTTGTAGTCATTGTTCACAGGCATTGAAATAAATAATGAGCTTTGCTGATCACCATCGGGTGGGCGAATAACCCTGCACTCACTGACGCCGTCAATAATCTGTGTTGCAGCCTCGTCAACCTGCCCCAGGGGCAATTCGGGAAGTGCCCGAGAGAAACAGAGGCAGGGCAAGAGAACATCTTTGCCTTTTTCGTTTACTGTACAGTGCTCCTCCCAGAAATCCATGAGGCAAATCTGGTCCAGCGCATTGCAACCCATTTTCTGCGAAGCGGCCACTTCCAAACCAAGCGAAGTGACTTTTCCTGAGATTACGCTCGCACCCCCTGCCGCCCCGACTGGAGGCTGTGGATCACTAAAGGATACTCGGAGCACTCCATTAACTTCCATTTGTGATATCGCAAAGAAAACCCCCTTGTATTTCTTCCGCCCTTCGAAGCGAGCAAGAGGAGCGAGGTCAAAGAATTGGTCGCGATGGGTTGCTCCGGGTTCATCAATGACGCTCTGCATTAGGTCAGCGACGAGCCTGAATTCGTTGCGTGCCTTCTTGTCGACGCCGTGCAGGCTCTTCCAAAAAGCTACCGCCACGAGGAGTATGCTGACGACGACGAGGATGCTCAGGACGATGTCGACGAGTTTCTGTCCACCATAAGCGACGTCTCCACGCTTGCGGCGCCTCATTGTTTCCCCTCGAGGTGTTTTGAGATGGGCAACACGAAGGGCCCAAGAGAGTATTGGTCACCGATATGGCTCATGCCTTGTCCCGCGGGCCGCCACCACGAGCTCTCTACAGTGAAGGTGGCTTCGACCGGGCTCTTATCTGCTGCGTCCTGCGGTGCGAGAAGCTGGGGATTACCGAGTTTCTTCGCCCATTCCTGCGGCGTGAAAGGCTTCGCGACCGTGACGAAACCATAGAGGGTGTCGGTGTTCTCACAGTTGTACTCCGCAGGCATCCCTTTCTGCGCAACGGTCTGTGGCGTGATACCTTCAAAGAGGGTGAGGTATTCCTGGCGTTGCCCGTGAGCCAGGCCGATCTTCTCGAGGTAGCAGAACGTGGAGTATGGCTGCTTGTTCCCGTAGAATGGAGGTGCGGAGCTGAGCGGCTTGTACTTGAAGGTCATCTTCACATTCTTAGGGATGCCTGAAGGAGGTATGACTTTAATGCGGGGTCCTTCGTAGGTCTGACCTATAACTTCATCCGTCACTGTTTCAACAAAGAACTCCTTATAGGGTTCGTACCCTTCTTCGTACTCGATTACGAAAGCCTGGTATGGACGATTGTTGCACTCTGGGACTGGCGGCTTCGTGACGCCAGCATCGGGAAGGAGCGCCCCCTCACCACCTCCCAAAGTATAGTCAGAGATACGGCACACACCAAATATCCTGAACGTTGCTTGGTGGGCGCCGCTGAGCTCGAGGAGCACCGTGCCTTCCGGGTAGTACTCGTC
>RFKA01000031.1 GCA_003694385.1 Candidatus Woesearchaeota archaeon
ACGACGAAGAATGAGGAGTGGACATGCGTCGTTCGGCTCGAGAACATAACGAACGGCTCAACGCAGAGCACAACCCAGCAGGATAACGTCACCATACAGAACAGCGCGCCTTCAAGCCCGATTATATACAATGATTCCGGACAGGATATAGGGAATACACAGAATGGTGACGTTTACCCACTGACGGAAGATATAACGTCGCTCTTCGACGCGAACAGCTCGGACATTGACGGCGATACGCTCACGTATTACTTCAAAACGGCCGGTATCTGCACCATCACTGATGCGGCGACGGGCGCGACGAGCTGCACACCAACGCACGCGGAAATCGCCAACGCGAGCGACGACGAGCGCCCCACGCTTATCAATATCACGTTCTGGGTCGATGATGACGACCCCATCTTCGCGGCGAGCGGCAGCACAAAAGTCACCTTCAATATCACTCCTGTAAATGATGATCCCCAGCTCTCTATACCAAACCAGACAACAAATGTTACTGCAGTCTTCAATGAAACGTTCACGGCGAGCGACGAAGAAACGGATTACCCCCTGAACGCGACGCTCGACCTCGCAGGGACTGACGACGAGATAGAAGCCGACGTCACCGTTTCCATGGATGACAGCACGACCGTCCGCATCGTCTATTACACGAACCCCACAGACTACAATGATGTTGGGAACCGCACAGTGACGGTGAACCTCACTGACCGCCGCAACGCGAGCATCCTCACGAACTTCACACTCGAAATCACCGCAGTGAACCGCGTACCCTACCTCGTCAATGTCACCCCAAGCACCTACAACACGAGCACAAACCGAACCTATCTCCTCAATCAGGGAGAGCACCTCAGCATTAATGTCACCGTGAACGATCCCGACGCTGCGGCGAACCCGCAAACGATCACTTTCAGCGACGATGCGAGTTTCTTCGATATCATTACCGCAGTCCCCGTGGCGAGCGCCACGCAGAATGCCAGCGGCCACATTAATTTCACCGCGACAAACGACGACGTCGGCAACTATACTGTCACCATCACATTCCAGGATCAGCTAGGCGGAACGAATACAACGACACTGAACTTCACCATCCAGAACCGGAACGACCGCCCAGTTCTCTACAACGAAAGCTTCTATCCAGTGAACACCGGCGGCAACACGAATCTCAGCCACTTTGTTGCCTATGTTAATGCGCCATTCGTTTTCCAGATAAACTATTCCGACCCCGACACGCCGTACGGTGACACGCTCACGTTCTTCGAGAACAGCACGAGCTATGATATTACCGCTTCCGGCCTCATCAACTTCACGCCCGCCGACCCTGCGCGGAACGAAACAGTCAACATCACGCTCCAAGACGCGGCCGGCCTCTCTGACACCGTCTTCAGCGTCCTTGAGGTCAGGGCGAACAGCGCGCCGTATTTCAATGAGAGCTATCCGAACCTCACCTGCGCAGAGGACCTTCCCTGTACTTACAACACGAGCCTGTACGCACGCGACGACGACGATGGCATCGAGACGATTGAGGCTTCAGGAGACCTCCCGCCCGGCTTCAATATGACTGACGGCTACATCAATTTCACACCGACGCAGAGTGCAATCGGCAACTATACAATTACCATCACGATAACCGACACGCGCGGAGCGAGTGCAGCGCAGGACCTGAACTTGAGCATTGAGAACGTCAACGACGTACCACAATGGGAGCGCTACAACTTCAGCGGCGCCATTATCGTTGAAGGAAAGCAGTTCACGTACCGGCTCGAAGCCTCGGACGAAGACCTCCTCCTCCCGAACAGCACGGAAAACATCACCTTCACGGAAAACCTGAGCTACGCCTCCATCACGTACATGAGCACCACGAATGACACTGTGGCCGCGCTCCTCACCCTCCTCCCGACATCGAGCGACGTAGGCACGCACCGCATCGAACTGAACGCGACCGATCAGCAGGGTGCGACAAACACGACAAGCGTTCGATTCACAGTGTATGCTGATACGGACCCGCCGAACATCACCGACATCCGACCCTACGGAAACGCGAGCGACGAGCTCGTCGAGAATTGGACAACGCGCACCCACGACCACGAGAACATCACGCTGTACGAGAACACGAGCAATGTCCTCTTCGCCGTGAACGCAACAGACGATGACCAAGCAGGGCCGCCCTATGACTGGCTCAACTACACGTGGTTCTATGACGGCGCTGTTGTACAGGCGACGAGCGGCACGAGCTCCTACACGAGGAGCTTTGACTTCTTCAGCAGTGGGAACCACAACCTCACCGTCCTCGTGAACGACACACGCCTTGAATCAACGACGTTCTCGTGGCTCCTCACTGTGCTGGATGTGAACCGCCCGCCAGTGCTCGTGAACAACCTCGAACCGGAGAACATCACAGGCATTGATAGCACAACGACGTACACAGACTATTTCGTCTACAACAACCTCCGCAACCACTTCTTCGACTATGATGACGACACGGATAGTAACGGATTCATCGATGGTAATGAAACCGTCGGCCTCACCTACACGGCAACGGATTGCAGTGTGGCGACACTCACTGCCGAAGGCGACAGCCTCAAAATCACTCCTGTCGAGGTCGGGAGCTGCAGCGTCCAGTTCACCGCGACGGACGGGAGTGGCGCCTCGGTGACGAGCAACATCGTCACAATCGAAGTCGTCGAAGTGCCACAGGGCGAGGAGAGCGTCTCGTCAACGAGTAGCAGCGGCGGGGGGAGCTCTTCGAGCAGCTCCCGCAGCACCTTTGTCCCCTTCGAGTCAAAAGTGGAGACCCCCCACCCCCTCAATATCATCGCTCCCGGCGAAGCGACGATTTATGAAAACCGGACGGTGAAAGTCCCCTTCACGCTCTGGAACAACTGGACGGGGAGCATCTCAGATATCGAGCTCACTGTTGACATCAACACCTCTGATGTTGAGGCCTTCTTCGACCGCACATTCATCCCGGAGCTTCCGCCAGGCGGCTCCTACGAAGGCACGATTACCTTCGTCGGTTACCGCCTCGGCGAGCACTTCGAGGCGCGCATCAACGCAGAAGCAGCCTCCCCTTCAGTCAGCGATTCTGCACTTGTCCTCTTCTCGACGATAGAGCAGACGCAGGACACTGACGGCTTGAAAGATGTGAACGTGAAGGTGACCTTCGCGCGTGATTTGCTCGGAGCGAACAGTGAGTGCCAAGAACTCTCTTCGTTGCTCTCCGACGCAGAGGCCCTGCTGAGGGAGGGTGATTACCGTGGGGCGAACAGGAAAATCGACAGGGTCATCAATGGTTGCCGTTACCTCATCAGTGCGCTGAGGGAACAACCCCAACGGCCCGCGGCGGTGTCTCTCGGCGAGCTCACGTTCACTGCAGACGACTTGCGGACCTATGTGCTTGCCATCCTCGGCATCTTTGCCTTCATGACAGTCCTGGGCATCTATAGCTATCGGCGGACAAAAGAACGGTATGATTTCTAGGTCCCTATGAATGGGCTTTTATGGCCTTGTAAGCCTCATGGACAAGGTGGTACACGTTTTGTTGCGCACTCGGGCCGAGCGCGTTATATTTCCCGATGAGTTCTTGGTAGCGCCGCGCCGCGCCGCGCACTTTCCCCCTGTCAAGCGAAGCGTAAATCTCCTCGGCCAGCGTGCGCAGCTCAATCATGAGGGGATCATCAACTTCGATGGCCGGGAACTCACTGATGATGGGACGCTCGGGTCGCTGCGGGAACAAGAGCCGGAGCATGCGACGGATGAAGGATTCTCGGCGTTCACTCTCTGCGACAAGTGAACGGACAACAGTTGCGAAATCATCAAGGAGCGCGCGCAGCTCTTCACGCGAATAGACGACGTTCGTGTACTCGATGAGGCTGAGGCGTTCGAGCAAGTCATCAATGCGCTCACGGACCGAGTGTTGGAGGTAGATGCAGTGGATCTCGTGGCGGAGCTCATCAATTGTGAACTCGTAGTCTTTCCTCAGGTACTGCTGGAAGAACCGCTTGAAGAGGCGGTAGACGTCGCGCTGATCAACGACGGGCTTGCGGCGAAGGAAGTCGATGCGTCGGCGCGTCTCCCGAGCTATTTCGTCGAGCGGCTTCTCCGCTTGTTTCGACTCTTTTTTCTCCCCGCGCTCCATACACAGCACCCACTCGGGATTTATATAAAAAAGTTGTGTCGTGCCGAGTGTCCTGTTCTGCTAACGCGGTGAGGGTTCGGCGACGCGAAATCCCCTGAAGGTCAGGGATGCTTCTTCGCCATCCGCCTCCCGCCGCATCACTGCACAGGGAGCGTTCCCAACGATTGCCCGACGATAAAGTATTTAAAGCGCCATCCCCTGTGATGGGGAAAAGGAGGTGTGGTGTGGACGACGACTATCGCATTCTTGAGAACGAGGAATTCAAGCGGAAAGTCGCGTATTTCGGCGAGCACTTCACAAACATCCGAAAGGAGATGAAGAAGCTTGTCGTTGGCCAAGATGTCATCGTTGACTCGCTCATTGAGGCACTCCTCTCGAGCGGGCACGTGCTCGTCGAAGGCATCCCTGGCGTCGGGAAGACGCTCATCATCAAGACGCTCGCTCGCATCACTGGCTGCCAATTCAGCCGTATCCAGTTCACACCCGACCTGCTCCCGACAGACATCGTCGGCATCACGACCTACGAAGAAGGAAAAGGCTTCTTCACAGTGAAGGGGCCAATCTTCAGCAATTTCGTGCTCGCCGACGAAATCAACCGTAGCCCGCCCAAGGTCCAGTCAGCGCTCCTGGAAAGCATGCAAGAGCGGCAAGCAACGATCGGCAAAGAGACCTTCCAATTACCCATGCCTTTCTTCGTCATGGCGACACAGAACCCCCTTGAGCAGCTCGGCACCTATAAGCTCCCTGAAGCGCAGGTTGACCGGTTCCTCTTTAAGATACTCATGACCTACCCCTCGCCCGATGAGGAGCGGGAAATCCTCAAGAGGAACATGACTATTCACGATTTCAGCGACTTCCAACTCGAGCCAGTCGTGACCCCGCGCGACATCCTCGATGGGCAGCAGTTCACCAAGGAGATTTACCTGAACAGGAAGATTGAGAACTACATCGTGCGCATCGTCGAAGCGACGCGTACACCGTCAAAGTATGACGTTGAGTCGGGAAAGTTTGTCGCGTACGGCGGGAGTCCCCGGAGCAGCATCAGCATGTATATCGCCGCGAAAGCACACGCGCTTGTCCGCGGGAGAGGCTACGTGACGCCACAGGACGTGAAAGAAGTTGCTCCGAATGTGCTCCGCCACCGCATCTTGCTGAACTTCGAGGGGGAAGCAGAGGAGATTGCGCCAGACACCATCATTAAGGAGATTCTCGAGAAAGTACCTATTATTTAGCCACCACGTCCCAGCAAGATTTTTAAACGTCTCCGCGCAAGGAAACTATGCAAGGAACCAAGAGGTGAGTCCGTGGCCATCAAAGAACTCCTCGTCGAAATAGGCCCCGCATGGTCACCGGCTGACGTAAAAGCGAAACGACGCGTACTCTCGAAGACACTCGAAGGGAGCTGGTCGACGCTCTATAAGGGGCGCGGCATGGAGTTCGCCGGTTATCGGCAGTACGTCTATGGTGACGACGCGAGCAAGATTGACTGGCACGCCACGCTCCGCGCGAAGACGACGCTCGTCCGGGAGTACGAAGAGTTCAAGACGGTGAATGTTTACTTCTTGCTCGACGTGAGCGACTCCATGCTCTTCACAACGCAGGAGAAGCTTAAGTGTGAGTATGCAGCGGAGATGCTCTATCATTTCGCCTACGCAATTGTTGACCTTGGTGATGCCGTGGGCTACGCGCTCTTCAACGATGATATCATCGCCAGCCACTACCCCTCCATCGGAACCGAGCTCTTGTTTCGCCTCGAGCGCGACCTCCTCAATGGGGAGAACTATGGTGGTGGTATCGATTTGAAGCGCGTTCTACTCACGGTGAATGGCATGATGGCAGAGCGCGTCCTCTTCGTGCTCATTAGCGACTACCTCAACCTCCCTGAGGGCTGGGAGGAATACGTGAAAATGCTCGCGGTTGAGCACGACCTCATTGGCATCATGGTGCGGGACCCCCGTGATCACGTCCTGAGTGATGAGCGCCTGCAGGCAATTGTTGAAGACCCCACGACAGAAGAACGCCTCCTCATCGATACAAAACAGTACGCCGACCTCTATGAGATGGAAGTAACAAAGGAGGAAGCATATATCGCTAACGTCTTCACGAAAGCCCGCGCAGGATTCCTCAAGATGGACACGACAAAGGATGCGCTCACGCAACTCATCAGGTACTTCCAGAAACGCATGCGCCTAGTGAGGCTCTAACATGGTTTTTCACCTCCGTTTCGAGCACGCAAGCAACCTCCTCGCCCTTCTCATCCTCCCCTTTGTTGTCTTCCTACACTTTTACTTCCTCAGACACATTCAGCGCCGAGGCCTGCGCTTCGCGAACTTCAAAGCGCTGAAGCGCATCACGGGCAAGCGCCTCATCACGAGGAACTACCTCTTCCTCTCGCTCCGCCTCATCACGCTCACACTCATTATTTTCTCAACAGCGGGGCCTGTGCTCTGGTATGAAGG
>RFKA01000032.1 GCA_003694385.1 Candidatus Woesearchaeota archaeon
TCTCGAGCCTGTTCAAGAGGGCGAACTCGAGGCCAAACGAGAGGATATTCAAGTATTCCTTGCCGAGCTCCGAATCAACGGAGAGCGGGTGCGTCTCCTCGTACTGCCAGTCACGCCCCGCGCTCTTCTGCATGTATTTCTGCGCAACTTTGTAGCCGACGCCGCGCGAGCCAGAGTGGATGACGAGCCACACATCGCCGTCATGCTCGTCGAGCTCGATGAAGTGGTTGCCGCCGCCGAGCGTCCCGAGGTGTGCCTCGGCTCCTTGCCGGAAAAAGTTGAGGATGTCGCGGTCGTGCGGTCCTTGGGCGAAGCGCTCGACGAGTTTCTTGTAGTCCTCACGCGTTTCCTTCGTGAGCTTGTGTATGTCGTTCTTGTTCCCCATTCCCATGGGTATGCGTGCGCGGACGCGCTCATAGATGGCTTCGCGGTGCGCTTTACATTTCTTGAGCAGGTCTTTCCCGGAGAGCTTGACGGCAATCATGCCGCAGCCAATATCGTAGCCTACCCACGCAGGCACGACGTGGTCGCGAGCGATGAGGACCGCGCCGATCGGCGCGACGTAACCCGCGTGCGCGTCCGGCATGAGCGCGGCAGCCGTTACGTAGTCTTGGCTGCAGCAGTGCTCGAACTGCGCGAGCGTCGTCTCGTCAGGGTCGGGACAGTGAATGTGGCGCTCCATGCGCCACTGCAACGGGGCGCGGTTAAAAAAAGTTTAGGAAAGACATTTTTAATAACGCTAGTATACCCTAAGAGTATGGAGTACCTTTTGTTTGAGAACGGCGAGTTCTCCACGAGCCTTCATTTGCTGAGCGCCGCGGCATCGTCGAGGGGGAGACTGACTTGTGGTCTGCGCGGCTCTCGACCGGGATATTCGGCTTGCCTGTACAAGCGGAAATAGCGGTCCCAAGTCGCGCAATGAAGTCTTGCGCGCGGCGATGAGGGACTGCAGAAGCTCGTCGCGCTTGGCTTCGTGACGTGCCCTGTCTGCCAGCCAGCGTTAACGAGGGGGTTCTGGGACATAGTCCGGCCAGTAGTAAAAGTAACGTATGGTCTCCAAACGCTCGAAGGATTCCTTGATCGTGACGTGCTCCCATTCGATGCGCGGCGTATCGCGTGGGAAGAGCTCCTGCACTTGACAGGCTTGCCGAGCCGCTTATACGTGCCGCGGGGTCTGCGCGAGGAAGACTTGGTGCTCCTCGAGGAGCGCTTTCTCAGGGCGCCGAACTCCCTCCCGTGGGGTTCTATGACCGTGACGCGCCAGGAAGAGGAGTATGCTCCCGCAGCAACCAACACGCACATTTATAAACAGTTCCGTGCTCGCGGGGACTGCTGAGCCACCTACAAGGGCAACCTCGTGAGAGGGGTTTTGGGCTCGGGAGGAACAAAAAAATGGCAATCAAACTGAACATTGGTGACCCGGCGAGCAAGAAGACGAAGCAATTCGAGCTCGACGACAACAACGCAAAGGGGTTGTACGGCAAGAAGCTCGGCGAGACTTTCAAGGGCGAGCTCGTCGACCTGCCGGGCTACGAATTCAAGATTACCGGCGGCAGCGATAACGCAGGGTTCCCAATGCGCCCCGACGTCGAAGGCACGCGCCGCGCAAAAATTCTCATCAGCCACAGCCTCGGCAATCGCAAGCGCCGCAAGGGGATGCGCCTCCGCAAAACTGTTGCAGGCAACACTGTATGTGAGCGCACCGCGCAAGTGAACGCCGTCGTCGTGAAGGCGGACAAGCAGTCGCTCTTCGAGGAGCCAGAGGAGAAGGAAGCTGAAGAGAAAGAAGCCGAAGGGAAGGAAGCTGAAGGAAAGGCGTCTCAGGACGAAGCGCCAGAGAAAAAGGAGGCGCCGAAAGAGTAGGAAGCCTCACCCAACGTTTTTGAGTTCTTCTTTGTGCTTTTCTACATACGCGATGATATCGGCCGACTCTCCGAGCCACACGTCGCCATGCTTAATGACTGGCACGGTCGCGACGCCGCTCCGCTCACGCATCTCCTTCCGCAGCGGGTCATTCGGGTCGCGTTCAACATTGATTGCTTCGTAAGGGATATTGAGTTCTTCAAGCTTCGCCCGCACCTTCGCGCAGAACGGGCAGAATTCGTATTGGTAAAGGATGAGCCCCATTGCGCTTCCATTGCAGGGGTCATTTATAATGTTTGTGCAGGACATTGGGTGGGCTGTTAGGGCTTTGTTTTTGAGCGGATTCTCATGAAGGGTGCCGCGTGTGCGGTAGGTGCCGATCTAGAAGTGAAGATCGCACATGTTTACTGAAAGATTTATAATCTCTCCCGCTCCCTGCTGACAATGATGCACAGTAAGGAACTCGTCGCGGAGACCATAAGCAAACAACTCGGCGTGGGGTGTGAGAGAGTCAGGGAGCTCCTCGAAGTCCCCCCTGATGAGAAGCTCGGTGATTACGCGATGCCGTGCTTCAGCTTCGCGAAAGAACTGAAGAAGGCTCCACCGGTGATTGCGCAGGAGTTCGCCCAAAAGCTTTCGAGTAAGGACTTCTCCGTTGAGGTGTCGGGACCGTACCTGAATATTCGCCTCGAGAGGCAACGCCTCGCAAAGCGCGTACTCACCGCGGCTCGCGAAGAAAACTATGGAAAAGGCAGCCAAGGGGAGCGCGTTATGGTTGAGTTCTCCCAACCGAACACGCACAAGGCTTTCCACGCCGGGCACCTGCGCGGAACGAGTATGGGGGAGGCGCTCGCACGCATCCTCTCCTTTGCTGGCTGGGACGTCGTGCGTGCAAACTACAGTGGGGACACAGGCATGCACGTCGCGCGCTGGCTCTGGTGCTACACGCGCTTCCACGCTGGAGAGCAGCCGCCAAAGCAGGGGAGGGGCGCGTGGCTCGCGAGCATCTACGTTGATGCGATGCGGCGGCTCGCCGAGCAACCCGCGCTCCAGGAGGAAGCAGACAAGATTAATCTCGCGCTCGACAAAGGCGAGGACGAGGAGCTCATGGCGCTCTGGAGAAAAACGCGGCAGTGGAGCATTGACGAGTTCGAAGCGATTTACCGTGAGCTCGACACGCACTTTGACATCTGGATTTTTGAGCGGGAAGTCGAGGCGCGCGCGCGGGAGGTCGCGCAGGAACTCCTCGCGAAGGGGATTGCTGAGAAGAGTGACGGCGCAGTCATTGTGAACCTCGAGGAGGAAGGGCTTGGCGTTTGGGTCTTGCTGCGGCAGGACGGCACGCCCTTGTACAGCGCGAAGGACCTTGCGCTCGCTGAGAAGAAGTTCACCGAGCACAAGATTGACCGCGCCATCTACGTCGTCGGGAAGGACCAGGAGCTCTATTTCAAACAACTCTTCACCACGCTGAAGCGCTGGGGCTTCTCTCAGGCCGAGCGCTGCTTCCACCTCTGCTTTGAGATGGTGCGCCTCCCCGATGGGAAGATGAGTTCGCGGACGGGGAAGAACATCCTCTACACTGACGTCCGCGATGAGGTGTTCGCGTACACGGAGGAGCAAATCAGAGCACGCCACGCTGACTGGCCTGAGGAGAAAATCAGGGAGACGGTTCACGCGGTTGGTGTCTGTGCGTTGAAGTTCGAGATGATTGTGCGGGACATCAATAAGTCCATCATCTTCGAGACGAAGCGTGTCTGCGACTTCGAGGGGGACACGGGGCCGTACGTCCAGTATACGCACGCGCGCTGTAATAGTATTCTCAGGAAGCTTGGGCGCGCACCGGACATGCGGCGAGCAGTGTTCTCTTCACTGAGTGAGAGCGAGTACCGCCTCGTAAAAGAGCTCGAGCGCTTCCCCAGCATCATCTCCGAGGTTGCTACGTCACTCGAGCCAGCGCCGCTCGCTCGCTACGCGCTCGCGCTCGCGAAGGCATTCAACACGTTCTACCACGAGTGTAAAGTCATCGGCGCAGAGCAAGGAGTGGAGGATGCGCGCGCCCTCCTCGTCGACGCGACGCGGCTCGTGCTTGCGAGGGCGCTCACGCTCCTCGGTATCAAGGCGCCGAAAGAAATGTAAACAGCAGGTGGTGAGGAGGACAAGTGCTGAGCGGTGAGTGCTATGCTGACAAGCAGGGCGGTGTTTATTCGCCGTGTTCGTGCCGGTACTTACGGAGCCGCTCGAGGCACGCGTCGCAGTAGTAGGTTTCGGTTTTCCCCTCAACGCGTTTGCCACAGTTCCGGCACGTATTGATGACTTTATACCCAGAGATTTTCGTGAAGTGTTTCGACATTGACGTGAAGAGAAGGAAGCACACTTTATAAGTGTTGGGCTGGGAAGACATAAAAACCTCTTCGCTTCGCGCCATAACATGACTGATAAGCCTCTCGCGCAGTATAAGGAGCAGATTCCCAAGCCCGTCTTCGCGCTTCTCGAGAAACGAGGGTTCACGAGTTTGCGTCCGTGTCAATGGAAGGCTATCGAGGAAGGACTGTTTGCTGATGCAAACCTGCTCGTTTGCACGCCAACAGCGTCGGGGAAGACGCTTGTCGGGGAGCTCGCCGCGTTGCACGCCGTGCTGCGCGACAAGGGGAAAGCTGTTTACGTCGTTCCCCTGCGCGCACTCGCGGCTGAGAAGCACAAGCAGTTCACAAAGGATTATCCGCAGCTCTCGATTGCACTCGCGTCTGGAGAAACGGATAGTGCTGATGCATACCTCGCGCGGTATGATATCATCGTCGCGACGAGTGAGAAGCTCGACTCGTTGCTTCGGCACCGCGCGCCGTGGATTTCGCGCGTTAAGACGCTCATTATTGACGAGATCCACTTACTGAACGACGCCTCGCGCGGCCCGACGCTCGAAGTGGTCGTGACACTCCTGCGCAGGATTCTTGATGTGCAGGTCGTCGGCTTGAGCGCGACGATCGGCAACGCTGAGGAGCTGGCTGACTGGCTCGACGCGAAACTCGTCAAGGATGCGTGGCGCCCTGTCCGCCTCGACAAGGGCGTGTACCTTGACGGGAGAATCACATTCTGGCATCACGGTCGAGAACCATAGAAGCCCCTTCTCCAGCAGGAGCAGTCAAGCAGGAGGGGCGAGACCGTAATCAGGATGCAATGGTGTGGAAGGAGAGACGTGATAGTGCTAGGAATTATAGTGCTAGGCGTTCCGCCCAGCGCCCTATCAGCCAGAGTGGCCGCATCTCTCCCCGTATCGCATTAATGATTCCTTGGATGAGCCAGATGAATGGGACGAAGAAACCAACGAATCCGAAGAAGAAGAATAATCCTATCGTGAGTACGCCGAGCACAATATACACAAACGAGTAGAGGACACTCCACACCATCCCCGCAATAAGCGCGACGAGGAACTGCTTGCAATGGTACTTGCCAAAGGGCTCCTGCACTGTTTTGTCAAGCAGGTACCAGATGATGCCGACGAGAGGGAAGAGGTAGCCAATGACGGCGAATGCTCGTTCATGGTTGGTTGCGCGTGTCATGTTTCATCAACGATGAGCCTGAGGATGCGCTCGCCAAAAACTGCTGGCTCCTGTTTCATGTTTTCAGGCTTCATGCTGTCGAGTTTCATGCTGTCACTCCTGGGAAGACGGGGATGTCGTGGTTGTAGAGGAGTCCTGTGTAGGCGGTGAGGTCTGCCTCGTCTACGGTGCCATCAGCGGTGAGGTCGTAGATGTGTTCGCTGCAGGGGCCTGTTTCAATCGCTTTCCCGAGCAGTTTTGCATCTGCTCGCGTGAGCACCCCGTCACCGTCATAGTCATAGAGGCTCGTGACTGCGCCATAGAGTTCCCGCACATCATCTTTCGTGAGGAGGCCGTCCTGGTTCCAGTCACAACGTTCGCCGCAGCTTACGCGCCCTTGCATAACGTCAACGACATCGTAGTAGTCAACGTGCCCGTCGCGGTTCATGTCGAGGTCGCTTGCGTCAACTGTCGGGCAAGCGATCGTGAGTTCTTGCTCTGGTAGCGTCACCATGCCTGTGAGGAGAAATGACGGGCCCGCGTCTGCTGAGACGATGATGATTGTGAATCCGCTAATGCTCGCCACGACGGTGAGGAGGACGAGCGCTGCGAAGGGCGTTTCCATTGTCGGGGATTGTGCGCCACCTCTTTTTCCCGGGAGACCCGAACAGCGCACAAGTACGTACTAGTATACTCTTTACTATATTTGTTTATATGTTTTTTGGTGTCTGCACACCCATACAATTGGGAAATGGAAAAGAACAACTCATTACAATAGTATAAATAATATTTTCTATAAAGAAAATTAATTGGGCTTATAGAAAGAATGCCTAAGAGACTCAGAGAACAGCCGAGTACACCGTGCGGAGCAGATCGCTGCTGCTCAAGACGACAACCTCAACAACAACGGCGAGGAAGAAAACTGCAACGGCAATAACGAACAGCGCGAAATTGTAGCGGAACACTTCACGGTCGTGCGGGCGCACAAAGATGCCACCCATGAAGTGAAAGGCCGCGAGGACAAGCGCAATATCGAGTAGTCCGAGAACGAGCGAGAGCGAAGGGAACTGCGCGACGCGAAACAAGCGGGCCGCGGCGCCATGCACGAGGAAGAACACGATCGCCACCCCAAAGAAATACGTGAGGAAATTATTGATGGCGGGACGGCGGGCAATGATGTCGTCACTCAGCACGCCGCCAGCTATCGCGGCGAGTATATACGCACCACCCTCGAGGAGGACGTGCGGGAACGTCACGATGAGGATGATGGCGAGGTTCGTGAGCGGGTCATACGCCAGCCCCGTTTGCGCAGCTTGGACTGCGCGAAAACCAAAGATGCTCCCCCAGCTACTCGCGTTCCACGCGATAAAGAAGATTGCGGCATCCCCAGCGATGAGCGCGAGGAGAAAACACGCAAGCAGCACCCACCAATTATTTGTCGCGATGCTCAAGAATATCTCGCCGGCAGAGGCGTGGCCTCGCAGAGCCTCGCCAGCGAGCTGTTCGCCGAACACCGTAACCGCGCTCAACCCCCTGCCTGTGAAGCGGGGGACAAGGCTGAAGAGGAAGCTGAAGGCGACGAACGTGAGATAGATACCGAGGAAGAGCGTGAGGTACACGTTCACTGCATCCCTATTATCCTCCCAGAGGTGCTGCAGCGTGAAGCGGCGCTCACGCGATTCTCTCCGTTCCTCTTTCAAGAGCAGCTTCTTCACGTAAGGGATGAGGAGCAAAGAGACAAAGACAACGCTGACGATGCCACTGTTCGCGGCGAAGAGGAGTCGTGCGAGCACGATGGCAACGGCACTATAGACGACCGCCAAGAGGAAGGCGTAACGGAGCCGTTGCTCAAGCCAGTTCTCAGGAAAGAGGTGCTCGAGGACCATGGGGAAACCCCCACAAAATAGGTATTTAAATATTTAGTTTAAATATTTAGTTTAAATATTTAGTACTCGGGAACTGTGACTATCCAGCGTGACTATCCAGAAAGAAATTTTAATGGACGAACAAACCCTTTGTCTATGCGGCTTATCAACCTCACCGAGGAGGATTTACAGACGCTTCCGCTCACGCACTACGAGCGGCATCTCCTCCGCTCGGGCCTCGACAACTACGCAGCGACGTCATTCAGCGCAATGCTGGACGGCTTTCGCACCAACCCACCGGTGAAGCGCGACCCACGGTCACAGGCAGGAAGCGCCTTCGTGCATCTCGGAGCTATCGACGCACGCATCGTTGAGGAGTGGCGTGAACCGCCCGGAATTGACGTGCCACTCTTCGGGCTCAGAGAGGACCTCACCCACCCCGTCCTCGAACTATTCGACGGCCAACAAACACTCTACACGACTTGGCTCGCAGGCACTCCACAGGACTTCCTCGAAACAAGAGAGCGGTTCGGGCTTTCACGCACGCAGCGCGTCGAGGTCCCAGAGGTGACGCTCCAATACCACTATCTCGGCAGGCTTTTCGAGGAGCACGACAAAGGGGCGTACCGTGTTGAACTCCGGGCTCTGCGAGAAGAGCAGATTGCGTGGCCCGAACGACAGTGTTTCTCTGAGAGGATGAAGGCCTATTTCGGGAAGATCACAGCGCACGCACCCCTACCAGCATTCTCACCGAGCCCCAGTTAGAGACGCTGTTCTCTCCCACACCAAAAAAAGATAAATTTGTCCCTCTGCGAAGACAAAATAGTGGTTCTCGCACAAGGTTATCCTCGAGGAGAAACTGAAAAAAAGAGGCCTGCAAGGTGACGAGGTCTCCAATATGACATAATACAGCCACGGCGGATACGCAAAAATGTAACTCCTCAAGAAAAACAACAAATATAAACCACAGATGATTCGCTTGGCAATTCCGAAGGGGGGATACTATGAATAGAATCAGTTTCACAGCAATCGTTTTTCTGATAATCTTAGCAACGAGTGTCGCAGCAACTGCAGATAGGGAAAGCCAGCCAGACCTCAACACGCTCTGCGTTGACCATATCTGCGGCGACGGAATCATCGACCTAGGAGAGGAATGCGACGACGGGAACACCATTGACGGCGACGGCTGTAGTGCGACGTGCACAGAAGAGCCAGTCATCACTTTTTGCAAGTTCGACGCAGACAGCGGCGCTCCCATCCCTGGCTGGAACTTGTACCTCGAGCGCAAGATTGGTGACATCTGGGTGTACTGGTACGGCGGAACAACGGGCGACGACGGCTGCTTCGGAACAACAATCCCCACCGGCGTGTACCGCGCGGGTGAAAATCTCACTGCGGGCTGGGAACTCGACCGCGTCCTCATCGACGGCAACCCAACAACGCTCCTCAACGACGAATGGACACAGCCATTCGCCGTGACCACACACGACGACCACAGCGTCTGGTTCTATAACAACAGAATCCCCTATTGCGGTGATGGCATCCTAGATGAAGGCGAGCAGTGCGACGACGGAAACAACGAGAACGGCGATGGGTGCGACGCGGAGTGCGTCGATGAGCTCTGCGTTCCGGGAGAGTGCGGCGGCGACAAGTGCACAATCGGCAAGTGCGTCCCCTACGCCGGCTGCGTCTACGACTTCGTGACGTGTGACGACGGCAACGCCTGCACAACAGACCGATGCGACCCCACAAGCGGCTGCCAATACGACGAAGTCAACACAGACGACGACATACAATGCACGAACGACGAGTGCGACCCCACAACAGGAAATATCACACACGAGCCAGACGACCTCGCCTGCGACGACAACAACGCCTGCACAGCAGAATACTGCGACGCAGAAGAAGGCTGCAACTACGAACCAATCAACTGCGACGACGGAGACGAATGCACAGTCGACACCTGCGACCCAAAAACCGGCTGCGCACACGAAGAAATACCAGACTGCCGCAACTACTGCGGCGACGGCATCGTGAACGGTGATGAAGAGTGCGACGACGGGAACACCATTGACGGCGACGGCTGCAGCAGCACCTGCAAGCAAGAAACCTGCACCCTCCGCATCTGCAAACGAGTCGACGCAACAGGCGACGGCGCAACAGCGGACGACGAACTCTACACCCAAGGATGGAGCTTCGCCATCATCCCTGAAGAAGGAGAGAACATCCCCGCGCGCGCAGACGACGACGGCTGCGATGAAGTCGAGCTCGAACCAGGAAGCTACGGAGTAAAAGAAGCAAGCAGGCATGGCTGGCGATTCATCGAACGCACAGTCGACGGACACCCCAGCCCAAACAGCCAGAAAGTCACCGCGTGCACAAACAAGACAGTCACCTTCTACAACTACCCAGAAGAATGCGGCAACGGCATCATCGACCAAGGAGAAGAATGCGACCTCGGAGAAGCGAATGGCGAGCAATGCGACCCACCCTATAATGGTAGTTGCGCGTACTGCACAGAAGCATGCGAATGGGAACGTATCCCGGGACCCTACTGTGGCGACGGCGTCAAGAACGGCGGCGAGGAGTGCGACGGCACGGACGGCGTTAACGAGTTCCAAGTGTGCTCCAAGGAGTGCACCATCACCTGGGAGTACGCCTGCGAAGACCTCCTCCACCTCGACGTCCACAAGAAGAAAAAGTCATTTATTGACATCGTGAGTACGAGCGACGGGGCAACGACGACCGTCCTCGAGATCGATGAGAAACTCTGGAACGCGCTCGCAGCTGATGCGGAAGGAACATTGTACAGCATACGGCGGACACCCAAGGGTACCTCGGGCGACCTCGTCATCATCGAGGAGGATGGAACGCTCACACCCATCGGGCCCACGGGGCTGCCGGGTGGCTCAATCGCGATGGAGTTCGCCCCTGACGGAACGCTCTATCTCGCGAACGATAAGACGGACAAGCTCTACACGCTCAGCACGACAACGGGGCTGGCGACGGAAGTCGGCGATCTCCCCTTTGGTGTGAGCGGCGGCGACCTCGCCGTGACAGAGTTCAATGAGCTTGTGTATGTGCGCTTGGACGGCAGCGTGTTCGTCGTGGACCCCGAGACGCTTGCGTACGAGCTCGCGGGGAACCTTCCTCCAGGCTCTTATACGAGCAGCGCGTACTTTAAGGGCACGCACTACGCCCTTGACCGTTCGCATGACAAGCTCTACACCTTCACGATCGAGCCGTGGAGCTACAGCTTCATCGGCAACGAGGGCGAGTTCGCGTATGGTGATGGCTCAAGCTGCCCGATGGACCACTACTGCGGCGACGGCGTAACGAACGAAGAGGAAGAGTGCGATCTCGGCGAACAGAACGGCGAGCCCTGCGACCCCCCGTACGGAGGGAGCTGCACGTACTGCTCTGAGCGCTGCGGGAGCACGGAGATTCCCGGGCCCTACTGCGGCGACGGCGTCCGCCAGCTTCCTTACGAGGAGTGCGACGGCACGGACGGCGTCGGGGAGCATGAAACCTGCACGGAGGACTGTACGCTCACGCAGGTTCCGTACTGCGGTGACAATGTTGTTAATCAGCCGAGTGAAGAGTGTGATGGCGACGATACTCCTCCGGGCGCGTACTGCCTCGAGAACTGCACGATTGTCTACCCTGAGTGCGGCAATGGCGTCGTCGAGCCAGGAGAACAGTGTGACGACGGGAACCGCGTCGAGCGCGACGGGTGCGATAATGACTGTGCCCGCGAGGAGCTCACGTGTGTTGAGGCAAACCTCGCCGGCTACCTCCACGCGGAGATTGATGGTGGTGAGGTCACCGTGACGAACGACTGGACGGCGCCATTCGACGTTGGCGTCGCTTCATACAAACGCCCGACCGAGTTCACGGACGACGAAGTACTCTTCGACTACGACACGGGCATCGTCCCAGGCGAAGGCAGTGTTGAGTTCAGCATCAAGGTGCCCGCGTGTATGTACGAGCTCGACGTGTTCTGCGGCGAGGTGCTCTTCAGCCACGACCACGTGCGCTACGGCAAGAGGAAGATTGCATACGAGATCGTTGGTGATGACTACTGCACAAGCTGGTGCGGAGACGGCGTTGTTGACGATGACGAGGAGTGCGAGGCTTCTGTGCCGCTCGAGGAAGGCGTCTGCAATGAGATCTGCGAGATCGAGTACCCCGTGTGCGGCAATGGCGAGGTAGAGTTCGGCGAGTCTTGCGATCGCGGCGACGAGAACGGGAGAGCGTGCTCGCCTGGCTACGGCGAAACCTGCACGTATTGCACGAGCTCATGCGCTGAAGAGACGCTCACGGGACCGTTCTGTGGCGACGGCGTCAAGAACGGCGGCGAGGAGTGCGACGGCACGGACGGCGTCCCTGAAGGGAAGGTTTGCTCTGCCTCGTGTGAACTCGAAGACGTCCCGAACTGCGGTGACGGCGTTGAGCAGGGCGCCGAGCAGTGTGACTTTGGCGACGAGAATGGCGTCCCCTGCTGGCCTTCCTATGGCAAGTCTTGCGAGTGGTGCACGGAGAGTTGCGAACTCGTGACTGAGGAAGGCGGCTTTTGTGGTGATGACGTCATCGAGGCTGACGAGGAGTGCGATGAGGGTGACGCGAATGGTGAGCGCTGCTTCGCGGCGTACGGCGAGACGTGTACCTACTGTAGCAGCGAGTGCACGGAAGTCGAACAGGAAGGGCCGTACTGCGGCGACGGCGTCCGTCAGTACTTCGAGGAAGAGTGTGACCTTGGTGCAGAGAATGGTGAGAGTTGCGACCCGGCGTATGGTGAGAGGTGTGAATCGTGCACCTCATCCTGTCGGCGCCTCTTAGAGGTTGGGCCGTACTGTGGCGACGGCGTCAAGAACGGCGACGAGGAATGCGATGGCACGGACGGCGTCACGGAAGGGTATTACTGCACGGGTGAGTGCACGCTCGCAATCGATGAGCCAGGTCCGACTTGCGGTGATGGCAAGCAAGAAGAAGGCGAGGAGTGTGATGATGGCAACCGCGTTGACCGCGACGGGTGCAGCAGCTCCTGCCTCAGAGAAGAGCTGTCGTGTCCTGAAGCGATTCGCGCCGGCTATCTCACAGCAACAATTGATGGTGGCGAGGTCACCGTGACGAACGACTGGAAGGCGCCATTCGACGTTGGCGCAGCAACGTATGAGCGCCCGACCGAGTTCACGGACGACGAAGTACTCTTCGACTACGACACGGGCGTCGTCCCGAGCGAAGGCAGCACCACGTTCAGCGTGCAAGTGCCTGAGTGCGCGTACGAGCTCGACGTGTTCTGCGGCGAGGTTATCGACGAGCGGGAGGGCCAGCGTTACGGTGAACGAAAAATTGCCTACGAACTGAACAATGGCGTGGCTTGCGCAGTCTGCGGCGATGGTCAGGTGAACCAGGAGAGTGAGGAATGTGATGGGACTGATGGCGTCCCCGAAGGGTTCACGTGTACCGAGGAGTGCACACTCGAAGAGCTGCCCGAGGCGGTCTGCGGCGACGGCAACCGTGATGCTGGAGAAGCCTGCGACCTCGGCGAGGAGAACGGAAATGTCTGCACGCCTGCTTACGGCGACACCTGCGCTTACTGCAGCGAGTCCTGCACGGAAGTAACGCTTGAAGGCCCCTATTGTGGCGACGACATCAAGAATGGGCCGGAGCAGTGTGACGGGGCAGACCTCGGAGGGGTCACGTGTGAGGACTTGGGCTTCAGCGGCGGCACGCTGAGCTGCGAGGGCTGCGACTTCGTCGTGGTGGATTGTGTCCGTGGAGCGCCGTTCTGCGGTGACGGCTTCGTCGATGCCGGAGAAGAATGTGATGCTGGCCCCGCGAATGGGGAAGAATGCACTCCGGGCTATGGCGAGACGTGTACCTACTGTAGCAGCGAGTGCACGGAAGTCGAACTGGAAGGGCCGTACTGCGGCGACGGCATCGTGAATGGTGATGAAGAGTGCGACGGCGGCGTCGGAGCAGACGAGCTCGTCTGTAATGACGCTTGCGAACTCGTCTCCGCGCCTAGCGTGACGCTCTCCGTCCTGCTCCAGGAAGGGAACACCTTCACGTTCAACTGCGTCGCGACCGGTTTCGATGACCCGACGTTTGATTGGACAATGGGCGACGGCACAAGCTATGAAGGCCCGGCAGAGATTGTGCACTCCTATCACGAGAATGGTGACTACACGGTGACCTGTACTGCGAGCGAGGGCAGTATGAGCGCGAGTGACTGGACGGAAGTGAGTGTTGATTCCTGCGTCACGTACACGCTGACGATCACCGACCCATCACCAGGCGAGGAAGTCTTCGGTGGAGAAGAGCTCACCGTGTTCGGGACGCTCACCGCTGAGACGAACACGAATGGTGAGCGCGTCGACGTGAATGGCCTGCCGACGTGGGTGCTCATGGACGATGCGTGGAGCAAGGTGCTCAGCGTACCAGACCGTGACGGGCCATTCACTATCGAGGCGGTGCACGAGAACACGTGTGGCGTGACAGTGAGTGACACCGTGACAGTTGACGTCATTGGCTCGTCCGTTGAGGAAGAGTCTGTGACGCAATCGACGCGCGGCGGTGGAGGAGGGCGTAACCACTGCGGCAGCGGTTATCAGTGGAGTGGTGATGGCTGCGAGCCCGTTGCTCAGCCTGAAGTCGTCGAGGAAAGCAAGGAGGCGCAAGAGACCAGTGGCGGCACGGGCACTCCTGTTGTCGCAGCGAGCAATGACCATGAAACTGGCACGGGAAGCGAGACGCCAAGCGTCGAGACAAGCAGCGAGGATGTCGAAGAAGAGGACAATGCTGGAGAAGAAGCCAGCGCCGAAGCGAAGGAGGACCTCGTAACGGGCGCGGCCATTGGTGGCGGTGTACCGGCATTGCTCTGGCTCTTCATCGCGCTCGGACTCGTCGGCCTGGGTTTCATCGGCTATTACGTCGTTAAACTATGAGCGCGCGTAGCAAACGCCGGGCCAGTACGCGCCGAGCAAGTAAGCACCGGCCCGCGCTGCGCAAGCACCACTTGACAGCGCTCGTCGTCATCATCCCAACGCTTTTCTTTCTCTTTCTTATCCCGCTTCTCCTGCAGCAACAGCGGCTGGGAGCGCTCAACGACGCGTACAAAGCGCTCAGTGAGCAATATGAGGAGTTGTCGCAACGTGAAGCGTTCTACCGCGAGGCTTACGAGGTGGCGCTTGGCGACTTGCGCATCTTAAGCACTGCCTACGGCGGTGATGATCGCTATGTGGTGCTCGCGAAAGCGCTCCGCGAGCAAGAACAATCATTCTTCGGGAACGTAACGGACGAGCAGGTCTACACGGTGCGCAACCCCGCGATCTGGCAGGAGTACATCGACCAGGGCATCGTCCAGACGGATTGCATAGCGAGCACAGTCGTGAATGCGACGAGTGACGAAGCACTCTTCTCCCTGCACATCCTGGAGGGGTCTGCGGGGCTCTATCTTGACGGGAACTACTTGCGAGAGCTTGGCCCTGGAGCGCACGGCCTCACGCTGCGCGTCGCGCCTGGCGAGCATGAAGTGTCACTCGTCTCGAGCAGCGGACTCCGCTACGATGCCCTCAGCCTTGAGGGAGAGCCCGTTCTTCCGGTGCCGCGCTATGACCGTGGAACGACGTGGCAAATCTTCGATTGCCTTGATGTGAGCGCGAGTTCTGAGGGGCCTGGTGCACTACGAATCCCATTCACCCTTGTGTGATGAGGTATTTGATGTGGTCCGTTAGGACCGCAGAAGGTTTATAAATGATATAAATGGGGCGAGTATATGCACTTATTCATGAAGTCGCTCCTCGCAGGCCTCCTGACTGGCGTTGTTGGTCTCGCGGCGATTCTCACCATCGCGAACGTGCCAGATGCACCCGAAGCGGCCGTCCTAACAATCGAGTCGGCACAGGAAACACTCTCTCTGAAGGCGCTGGCCACTCACAGCATTCCCACCAACTGCTGGACGGTTATCAATGGAAAAGTGTACGACCTCAGCAGCTACATCTCTTCCCACCCGGGAGGGCCGGTCATCACGCAAGCGTGTGGGAAAGACGCGACGGAGCTCTTCAACACGAAAGGTGGGGCGGGGCGACCGCATAGCGCGTTCGCTCAGGAGTTGCTCGAGCAGTTCCTCATCGGTAGCATCGGCGAAGTGCCCGAGGAGGAAGCACCCGTTACAGAGGAGGTGAAGACGCCGCCAGCACCGGCAGTTCCTGACAAGCTCCAGTCTGCGCTCGCGTTCTTCTCTGACCCTGCTATTCAGTCCTACCGCATGGTCGTCGAGAATGAAGGGAGGCTCTACACGGTGACCTACGAGGACGACACGCTTACTGTCACAGAGGGTGTCGTGTCGAAACCAGCGGGAGAGAGCTGTATTAGGGACGTAGAGATAGCTGCGCATGCTTCCACGAGTGACTGCTGGATCATGATCGGAAGCGACGTGTATGACGTGACGACGTACCTGCCCGTACATCCTGGTGGGCCAGAGGAGATAAGACCGTTCTGCGGCGGGGATGCGACAGAGGCGTTCGCGACAAAGAACGGGAAGGGCACGCATAGCGACTTCGCGAGGAAAACGTTGGCTGCTCTCCGCGTTGGCGATGTCTGTGAAGGAACGGAGGTGAGAACAGATATCCCCGAACCACCAGTTCCTGAGATGCCAGAACCTCCTCTCACCGAGGAAGCCGCTATTGACGCGTACAGTTTGGAAAGAGTTGCACTGCATGATAGACGGACCGACTGCTGGCTCATCATCGACGGAGAAATCTACGACGTCACAAACTACATCCCCATCCACCCAGGCGGAAAAACAATGATCACAAACAACTGCGGAACA
>RFKA01000033.1 GCA_003694385.1 Candidatus Woesearchaeota archaeon
GTCACAAGGCAGGGGTTTGAAATCCACAAGCCTTATATATCGGTTAAGATATATCTGTCTCGATATAACGGGAACGATATGCTAAACACAAAGCACCAAGGAACCATGCTGAAACACAAACTCAGGACACTCATCCTCAGGATTCTCGCCGAGCAACCTTGCACAGGGTACGGGCTCATCAAGCGCATAGAGGAGCAAACACGGTGGCGACCGAGCTATGGCTCAGTCTACCCAACACTCGACAAAATGCGCGCAGAAGGACTCCTCGCGGTGAAGCAAGAAGGACGGAAAAAACGTTACTCACTCACAGAAGAAGGGCGTTCCTCATACCACGTCCTCAAAGAACGGCATAGAGAGCTGTTCCAGAATGCGCGAGAGCACATCAAGCTCATCGCACACATGCTGGGCTTCAACAGTAAACAACTCGACGAGTTCACCGACCTCTTCTTCTCAGCTGTCGAGAAAGGCGAGACGCCATTCGCAGAGATTATGAAGAGCTCGACAGAATTGAAACTCGTGTGCTGGGACCTCTATAAGAAAGGCCTGCTCAAGAAGAAGAAAAAAGCGATAAATGACATCATCTCAGGGGCCACCAACCAACTCAGAGCACTCGCCAATGAACACGAAACACCAATAAGACCAATAAACAGGAAACATGAAAGAGCGTCTTAAGAAGAGAACACCGCACTCGCGCACACGAGACATCATTATTCGTCTCGAGAATGTGTGGAAAACCTACACGATGGGGAAAACAAAAGTCCATGCGCTCCGCGGCCTCGACCTCACCGTCTACCGAGGAGAGTTCCTCAGCATCATGGGGCCTTCAGGCAGCGGCAAGAGCACGGCGATGAACATGATCGGCTGCCTTGACATCCCCACGAAAGGAACCATCACGCTCGAAGGGAAAAACATCGCACAGATGAGTGAGAGTGCCCTCGCACAAATCCGCGGGCGCAAAATAGGGTTCATCTTTCAGAAGTTCAACCTCATCAACACGCTCACCGCGAAACAGAACGTCACACTCCCCATGATCTTTCAGAACATCCCGCGAGAGCAGCGCGAGCAGCGAGCAGCTGAACTCCTCGCGCTCGTTAACCTCGCAGACCGGATGAACCACCGCCCGACAGAGCTCAGTGGGGGACAGCAGCAACGCGTCGCGATTGCGCGTGCGCTCGCGCTCGAGCCCACTGTCATCCTCGCTGACGAGCCCACTGGCAATCTCGACAGCAGCACGGGTGAGACCGTCATGGAATTCCTCGAGAAGCTCCATAGGGAGAAGGGCACGACAATCGTCCTCGTCACGCACGACGAGCACGTCGCAGCCCACGCAGACAGAATCGTTTCCTTAAATGATGGAAGAATTGGAGGCAGAACATGAAGACGTACCAGACAACTCAGAAACAGCGCGCACGGGGAATCCCCCGGTGCATCCGACACGCGGCACCGTTGCTCACACTCCTGCTCGTCATGGTGGGCACGGCTCACGCAACACTCCTCACAACAGGGGGGAGCTCGTTCGATATCTCTCTGCTCAACTACGAGCCCGTACCTGCGCAACCGGGGGACATCCTCGACGTGTGGATAACACTCGAGAATGAGGGGAGCGCACCAGCAAATGATATAACAATCGAGATTATCGATACGTACCCGTTCACGACCGACAGCGAGGACGACCGCATCAAATTCGCGAGCACAATCCCTGCACAGGAGAGTTTCCTCTTCAAGACGAAAGTACGCGTCGACTCAGACGCTGATGTCGGCACGAACTATCTCCATGTGCGCGTCACGCAGGGAAGCGTCCAGCAGGAAGCTGACCTTGCCATAACTATCGTGGGAGAAACAAGCTCGCTCAATGTCGCTCGCGCAGAGGTACAGCCAGCAGTCATCGCTCCGGGCGAACGCGCAACACTCAGCATCGTCGTGGAGAACGTCGGGAACACCTTGCTACGCAATGTTGAAGCGTCCCTCGACTTTGACGACGTCGACGTCGCACCCGTCGAGAGCGGCTCGAGCAAATCCATTGACAAACTCCCCGGGGGGAGTTCGCATGAGTTCTCCTTCCCCTTACTGGCCGACCCTGACGCGGCACCTGGCGTATACAAGATTCCCTTGACACTCACCTACACAGACCGCGCAGGAACGAATCAGACCGAAGAGGAGAGCATCGGCATCGTCATCGGGAGTACGCCAGAACTCCTCGTGTACTTCGACAAGTTAGACCTCAGTGCAACAGACCGAGAAGGCACGGCCGTTATCAAGGTGGTGAACAAAGGGCTTGATGAAGTAAAACTCGTGCAGCTCGACATTATCGAGGGGAACGGCGTACACGTCACCTCGGAGAGCGCGCAGCTCTACGTAGGGAACATCGACAATGACGACTACGAGAATGCCCAGGTCAGACTCAAGCTCGACGAAGGGGTTACTGCTGTTCCCGTCGTGCTGACCTTCAAAGATTCGTTGAATAGGGAGTACAAACAGCGTTTCATGCTCCCCGTCCGAATCACTGAGAAGAGTGAAGAGCAACAGACGAACTGGCCACTCATCATCGTCATTGTGCTCATCGTCCTCGGCGGGGGCTGGTGGCTCTTCCGCAGACGGGGCAAGCGCTGAGGAGCGGCAATGCTCAGTGAGTATTTCGGGCTCGCGCTTCGAAGCCTCCGGAAACGCAAGCTTCGTTCGTGGCTCACGATGATCGGCATCTTCATTGGCATCGCCGCAGTCGTCAGCCTCATCAGCCTCGGGCAAGGAATGCAGAAAGCCATCACTGAGCAGTTCTTCCAGCTCGGCGCCGACAAAGTCACCGTGCAACTCAAGGGGAGCCGCACAGGCCCGCCAGGGAGCAACACCGACTTCACCCTCACAACGAAAGACCTCGACGCGCTCCGGCGAGCGAACGGCGTAGAGCTCGCGGCCGGGCGTCTCATCGAGCAGGGGCGTCTCGAGTTCAACGACGTCGAGCGCTATACCTTCGTCGTGTCCGTCCCTGAAGAACCCGAGCTCAAAGAGCTCATCGATAGCATCGCGCAGGTCAAGATTATCGAGGGGCGAGGGCTCAAGCCCGGCGACCAGTGGAAAGTCCTCATACCCCAGTCCTACCGCGACACGCCGAAATTCGGTGGCAAGGCGCTGCGCGTTGGCGACAAGCTGCGCATTAATGACCAAACAGTCGACATCGTCGGCGTCGTCAAGCGCACAGGCAACCCCTTCGTCGACAACGCATTCCAGATGATGGAGCCCGCGATGCGCGAACTGTTCGGCCTCCCAGAGAAGTATGGCGGGCTCGTCGCACAGATTAACACGAACATGGACCTCCAGATCGTGACGGAGAACATAGAGAAAGTCCTCAGGAAAGAGCGGGGATTCAAGAAAGGAGAAGAAGATTTTGAGGTGCTGACTGCTGACGAAGCCTTCGACAGTTTCCGAACCATCTTGAACATCGTGTCAGCAGTACTCATTGGCATTGCAAGCATCTCGCTCATTGTTGGCGGCGTCGGCATCACGAACACGATGTTCACGGCCGTGCTCGAACGGAAGAGAGAAATCGGCATCATGAAAGCGATCGGTGCACGCAACAGCGACATCGTCCTGCTCTTCCTCATTGAGGCAGGACTCTTGGGCCTCGTCGGCGGCCTCATCGGCATCGGCCTCGGCGTCGGCCTCGGCAAGCTCGTCGAGTTCGCCGCGTACCGCGCGTTCGGCGAGTCACTCATCAAAGCACACTTCCCCCCACTACTCATTGTGGGCTCTCTCGCCTTCAGTTTCGTACTCGGTTCGCTCGCCGGCGCACTACCTGCGTACCGCGCAGGAAGATTACCACCTGTGGAGGCCTTGCGTGAATGATACCTGAGTTTTTCGGCATCGCGGTGAACAGTCTTGCGAAACGGCGGATGCGAACGTTCCTCACGATGGTTGGCGTCTTCATCGGTATTTCAGCAGTCGTCGCACTCATCAGCCTCGGGCAAGGGTTACAAGCCGCCATCAGCGACGAGTTCGCGAGCCTCGGCATCGACAAGCTCTGGATTATGCCTGCGGGGAGCGCGTTCGGCGCGAGCAGCGGCGCAGTTATCCTTGATGAGAGCGACCGCCGCGTCATAGACCGGACACGAGGAGTCATCCGCACGGGTGGCTGGGCATTCCAGAATGCACGCATAGAGTTCAAGGATGATGAGGCATTCGGCCTCGTCCTCGGCATGACGATGGAGGACGAAGCGTTCTGGAATGAACTTTTCGGGGAGAAAATCGCGGGGGGACGATACCTCACCAAGAGCGACACGTTCAAGGCCTTCGTCGGCCACAACTACGTCGAAGAAGACACGCTCTTCCCCCGCCCCGTCAGGCTCTACGATAAGCTCACGATAAACAATGTGACGTTTCAGGTCATCGGGTTCCTCGAGAACCAAGGCAACAGTGGGGACGACAATGCCGTGCACATCACGGCCGACGCGTATGAACGCGTCTTCAACAAACGCGTCGAAGATGCATACCAGACAATCGTCGCGCAGACAGCGCCGGGCGTCCCCCCGGAACGCGTCGCGGCAGACGTCGAGAAGAACCTCCGGAATCACCGCGGTGTCGACGAGGGGGAGGAGGATTTCGACGTGAAGACAACCGAACAATTCCTCGACTCATTCAACACCATCCTCCGCATCGTGAACATCGTCATCGTCGGCATCGCCGCCATCTCCCTCATCGTCGGCGCCATCGGCATCATGAACACAATGTACACTGCTGTGCTCGAGCAAACAAAAGAAATCGGCATCATGAAAGCAATCGGTGCGCGGAACCGCGACGTCCTGCTCATCTTCCTCTTCGAGAGTGGACTGCTCGGCATCGTCGGCGGCCTCTGCGGCACGGCGCTCGGCCTCGGACTTGCGAAGGCGGTCGAGTTCTACGGGACAAGCGTCCTCGGCACGTCCTTGCTCCGCGCATGGTGGAACTGGCCGCTCATCATCGCCGCAGTGCTCTTCGGCTTCATCGCCGGAGCGCTCTCGGGGCTCGCGCCCGCCTACCA
>RFKA01000034.1 GCA_003694385.1 Candidatus Woesearchaeota archaeon
GAACAATGGCTCGTGCTGAAAGACGAGGACATCGCGCGCGCTAAGCAGAGGCACCGCGCGGCGCTCTCGCAGTTCCTCATGGCGAGGAAGGTCGGTGTGCTCGTCACAACGAAGAGTGGACAGCAACGCATGCTCATGGCTCGGAAGCTCGAAGAGAAGTACCCGGACAAAGAGTTCACATTCATTCTCTTCGAGACGCTTGACTTCGGTGCGCTCGAGGATTTCTCCTTTGTTGAGGTCTGGGTGAACACGATGTGTCCGCGCATTGGCTACGATGACACGAACAAGATGACGAAGCCCGTCGTGAATATTGGTGAGCTCGGTTTCGAGTGGTGAGCTGATTCCGAGCCGTGAGAAAAGGTTTAAATAGCGCTGGCGCGTGCTTCTCCTTTATGTTCGAGAGCTACGCGAAGTTCTACACGATTGTCGTGGCAGCCCTCGGTCTTGGCTTTCTCGGCATGGAGCTGCGCTCGTGGACGGGCAGCACAAATTATGGCTCGCACATGGTGACAGGCATGGTGACGACGGACGCCGGCCACATCATCGGTATCGGGGGGAGCGAACTCGCGTTCCTCGTGATTGGTCTTGTCGTTGGCGCAGCGATTGTTAGTGCAGTCTACCAAGCCTTCCGAACAGAATGATGGCTGCGTCACGTAGCGCACGCCGCCCTCAGCGCTTCACGTTTTCAGATTCCGGCTCTGAAGCCTTTTTATTGAAGTCCAGGGGCTCGTCCTGTATAAAGACGAGGCCGAGTTTCAGCGCTGTTTCTGCCTTGTGGAGCTCGTGGCCAAGGTAAGCTGCGTGTTGGAGGCTGCTGAGGAGCCCTTTACGGACGCAGGTCTGGGCGATGCTGAGCGCGTCCTTACCGAGAATATCTTCTTGGGCTTCGTGCCGATAGTTCATATGCCGCACGCCGATTTCCCCCCGCGCATAGAATACTTTGATGAGGAAATAGCCCTTCGGGTCTGCCCGCCACTCTCTCCGTGAGTCATAGCTTGCAGTGGTCCGTGGAACTGCTTCGTCAGGCATGAAGAGAGAGGAGTTGAGTGCATTATAAATCTTTATTAAAATACTTAAATGATAAAATTATTTTCTCTATAGAAGATAATTTATTTTTTGTCATAAGCTTTATATAAAGACCTTGACTCCCTCAGACCATCCCCAGCGTGCGTATGGGTCCTTCCGCGAGCCGCGTCTTGGCGCAGCGAGGAACGGGAGACACTAACGGACGCAGCAGCCCGGCACGAGAGTACCTTCGGGAGCTCACGGCAAAGCCAAGCAATGAACGCGGGGGTTAGTGACCCGGGCGACACTCACGATCACGCATTCAACCGCTTCGCGAGAGGCGCATCACACTCACCACGTCACCCCGAGGCAACGGGCAACCTGATGAGACAGCAGGGAAGGCCCCTGCATACTAGCGCCAATTCTTGCGAGACGTTTCCATGCGAAAAGAGGGAAGACCAATGGCAAAAATAGCCCAGATAAGCGCAAAATACATCATCCATGCCAAAATAAACATCGATGGCGTCGTCGACCGACCAGACGTCATTGGTGCAATTTTCGGACAGACAGAAGGGCTGCTCGGCGCCGACCTCGAACTCCGCGAACTCCAACGCTCAGGCCGCATCGGGCGCATCGAAGTCAATGTGAGCACGAAAGGAGGGAAGACTTCCGGCGAGATCATCATCCCAAGCAGCCTCGACAAAGCAGAGACAGCGATCGTTGGCGCAGCGCTTGAGATCATCCAGCGCATCGGACCCTGTAATGCAAAACTCAACGTCGTCAACATCGAGGATATCCGCATCAGCAAACGACAGTTCGTCATCGAGCGCGCCAAGGAACTCCTGAAGAACCTCATGGAAGGCGTCATGCCGGACAGCCAGGAACTCGCGGATGAAGTCGCCTATAGCGTGCGCGTCATGGAAATCACTGAGTATGGCAAGGAACGACTCCCGGCGGGTCCAGCGATAGACGAGAGTGACGAAATTATTCTCGTTGAGGGACGCGCAGACGTGCTCAACCTGCTCAAGCACGGCTTCAAGAACGCCATCGCCATTAACGGGACGAGTGTCCCGCCCAGCATCATCGACCTGTGCAAGGAGAAAGTCGTGACGGTGTTCGTCGATGGCGACCGCGGGGGAGACCTCATCATCAAGGAGCTCCTCAGCGTAGCAGAAATCGACTTCGTCACGAAAGCCCCCGACGGGAAAGAAGTCGAGGAAATTACGAAGAAAGAGCTGCACAAGGCACTCCGCAGCAAAGTCGCCGCCGAACAATACAAGATGGAGAGCAACGGGCGTCACGAGCAGCGGCGAAGCGCGCCTGCACGCGATAATAGACGGGACACGCGACGCGATGCAGCGCCACGCGAAGCCCCCCGCGAGCGGTCACACGACGACCGAAGAGACGCTCGTCCCGCACCGAGGAAGAAAGCTCCTGAAGCGAGCGAGAAAGAGAAGAGCACGTTTGCTGAGATGCTCGAAGACCTCATCGGCACACGTGGCGCCTACATCCTTGACAAAGACCTGAATATCCTCGGCAAAGTGCCAGTGAGTGAACTCCAAAGCACCATCAGAAGCCTGAAACAAGGCATCCACGCAGTCGTCTTTGACGGCGAAATCGAGAGCGGGCTCGTCAGCGTTGCCGAAGGAGCGAACATCCATTTCCTCGTCGGCATGGGCAACAAGGCAGGGGGCGCGAACGGCGTTGCCCTCCTCACTGTCGACGACATGGAGTAAGTGGCGATTGTGCATAAACATATTAACTCTTCGTATTTCTTTCCCCCATCATGGTCGTCCGCAAAAGCAGGGAAGAGTGGAAGATACGCGCGAATGTCTTCGACAAGTTCACCGAGGAGACACTGCACAAGCTTTCCAGCCAGGGACTCTTCGGCGACCTCGTCAGCGCTGTCGCGCTCGGGAAAGAAGCGAATATTTTCACGGCGACGAGAGGGCGGCACACCCCCGGGCACGTCATCGTCAAGATCTACCGGCTCGAAAACTGCAACTTCAAACGCATGTATGACTATCTCCGAGAAGACGTGCGCTATATGAAGACGAAGCCGCAGCGCCGCGCCGTCGTCTTCGCATGGGCGCAGCGCGAGTACCGCAACCTGCTGCTCGCGCGCGAAGCTGTGGCCGTCCCCGCGCCGCTCGGTTTCCGAAACAACGTGCTCGTGATGAGCCTCATCGGTGATGAGCGCACAGGGGTGGTCGCGCGACAACTCAAAGATGTAGAGATCGAGCAGCCGGAAGCCTATAAAGAGAAAGTGCTCAGCGCTGTGCGCGCACTCTGGCAGAAGGGGCTCGTCCATGGAGACCTCTCAGCGTTCAACATCCTCGATAAGGGCGGCGAGCCAGTCTTTATTGACTTCAGCCAGGCGATGCCCCGGACGAGCCCACACGCCAAGGAGTACCTCGAGCGGGACTTGAAGAATATTGGCGCGTATTTCTCGCGCTATGGCGTAGCGGGTGACGTGGCCGAGGAACTGGATCGTATCCTTCGGGCCTCTCCTCGCGCTGTGTGATACAAGGCGTGATACGAGGTGTGATACAAGCAAGGACACACCCAGAGCACTATTCGCGCAGTGGGAAGCAATTTAAACGGCTGGCAGACACCACCCCTTATGTACGCCTACGAAGTCCGTGTCCCAAAGGAGCGCGTCGCAGTCATTATTGGCCAACGAGGAGCGGTGAAACGTGCGCTCCAGCAACACGCAGACCTCAGGCTCCACATTGATTCTGCCGAAGGCCTCGTGACGCTCGAAGGGGAGGACAGTATTAAGCTCTTCTCTGCACTCCAAGTCATCAAGGCCATCGCGCGCGGCTTCAACCCCGACGTCGCCCAGCTCCTCCTCAGGCAGGACTACGTCCTCGAGCAACTCAAGCTCAATGAGTACGCGAAGACGAAAGAAGCAATGCAGCGCCTCAAAGGACGAGTCATCGGCATGAAGGGAAAGAGCAGAGAGCGCATCGAAAATCTCACTGAGTGTTTCGTGAGCGTCTATGGTAAGACGGTAAGTATCATCGGGCCAAGTGAATGGGCGAACGTCGCGAAACGAGCCGTCGAGCGCCTCCTTGAAGGGCAGATGCACGCGACCGTCTGGAAATTCCTCGAGCGCATGCGTCGCCAACTCAAACAGCGGGAACTCGGCGCGTGACATGTAGGAGCCGAATCGCGGTCACGAAGAGCACAATAACAAACAGTCCTTGGAGTAAGAGCGCTGGAGCGTGGGCTCCATAGTACGAGCCAATGAGTGACCCGAGAAGCGCGGTGGGGAGAAGGAACGCGACGACACGGTAATTAATATCTCCTGAGAGGCCGTGGAAGCCGGCGCTGAAGAACACGATGCCGACGAGTGCGAGCAATGATGTCGTCGTCGCGGTATGGATAGGAAAGCCGAGCAGCATGAGCAACGGCACGAGGATGACACCACCAGAGATGCCGAAGAAGCCGCTCAAGAAGCCCGTCGTCACCCCGACGAGAAAGAGAAGGCTTTTCGTCGCGGGGAGCACGCCCGAGAAAACGCCACGCGGAAGAGTCATTAAGACACCTGCCGCGAGAATGAGCAACGCAAATAAGCGGAGCAATACCGTGTTCTGCAAGCGATGCTCGCAGCGCGTCCCGAGAAAGGTGCCGAAGAACGCGCCAGCAATGATGAGGCTGACAACGAGTACCTGAAGTGACTGTGGGCTCAACACGGATGAAGCAACGGCGCCAGCAACGATGACCGGCCACATCGTTACCAGAGAAATGCCTGACGCGATACGCATGGTTTGGTGGTAAAAAACTACGAGGGCGGGGATGAGTAACAATCCTCCACCAATGCCGAGCAGAGCACTCATGAGGCCCACGAGCATACCGAGCACTGCCAAACCAGCTTCCCGTCGCTGCATAGTCATTACCACACGCCTTGTCGTTAACTAGCTTTTCACATCTCCAGAGATTAATAAGCTTTGTTGTCCTCGAGATTAGTGTTCCCATCGAAAGCTGTACTCATCGAGAGCTGCCTTCCCTTTGAGAAGAGCCCAGAACACTAGAGGGAGTGCAACAAGGGAGCGCAACGTCGGCACACAAACTTTTTATAGCGTTCATTGCTCGACGAGGACGATGGCAAGGAAGACGCTGGCAGAGTTCTCAGACAAGCCAGAGAGAAATGGGCGCCGGGCGAGCGCCGCTGAACTCGCAAAGAAACAACGTGACATCGGTGTCGCGGAGTTCTTCGCGCGCAACAAACACCTCCTCGGCTTTGACAACCCCCGCAAAGCGCTCCTCACGACGGTGAAAGAGGCAGTTGATAACAGCATCGACGCGTGCGAGGAAGCAGGCATCCTCCCTGAGCTGAGCGTGCAGGTCATTGACATGGGCAGAGGGGAACGCTTCCGCGTCATCGTCGAAGACAACGGGCCGGGCATCGTCAAAGCCCAGATTCCAAAGATTTTCGGCAAGCTCCTCTACGGGAGCAAATTCCACTCACGCAAGCAACAGCGGGGACAGCAGGGCATCGGGATTAGCGCGAGCGTCATGTACGGGCAACTCACGACCGGGCGGCCCGCAAAGATTCTCTCGCGCACGGACGAGAAGAAACCCGCGCACTACTATGAACTCCATATTGACACACAGAAGAACAACCCAGAAATCGTCAAGGACGAAGAGCGAGAGTGGACAAAGGCGCACGGCACGCGCATAGAGATAGACCTTGAGGGGAGCTACCAGAAAGGAGCGCAGAGCATCGACGAGTACTTGAAAGAGACCGCCGTCGTCAACCCGCACGTCACCATTGTCTATGTGAACCCGAAAGCAGAGCAGTACATCTTCCCCCGCGCCACCGAGGAGCTCCCCAAGGAAGCGAGCGAGATCAAACCCCACCCGCACGGCACGGAGCTCGGGACGCTCCTCAAGATGCTCTCCCAGACAAAAGCAAAGACGCTCCAGCAGTTCCTCACGAGCGAGTTCAGCCGCGTGAGCGTGAGCGTCGCGAAAGAAATCTGTGCAAATGCGCGCCTCTTACCCAAGACGAAACCAGCGCAGGTTGGGCGTGATGGGTGTGAGAAGCTCATCGCGGCCTTCAGGGAAACGAAGATTATGGCGCCACCCAGCGACTGCCTCAGCCCCATCACCGCAGCCCTCCTCGAGAAGGGCCTCAAGAAAGAAGTGAACGCGGAATTCTACACGAGCGTGACGCGCAGCCCAACCGTGTACAAGGGCAACCCGTTCCAAATAGAGGTGGCGCTCGCCTATGGTGGCGCGCAAGCCCGCGATAAGACGGCGAAGCTCATGCGTTTCGCAAACCGCGTCCCCCTCCTCTACCAACAAGGAGCGTGCGGCATCACGAAAGCAGTCCAGGAGACCAATTGGCGAACGTATGGCTTGCAACAGAGCGGGAGTAATCTCCCCGTGGGCCCCCTCACCATCGTCGTCCACATCGCATCAGTGTGGGTGCCGTTCACAAGCGAGAGCAAAGAGGCCATCGCCCACTACGAAGACATCATCAAAGAAGTCAAGCTCGCGCTCCAAGAAGCGGGTCGCTCGCTCAGCAGCTACATACGAAAAAAACAACGCGTCGGCCTCGAGCTCCGGAAGCGCAGCTTCATCGAGAAGTACATCCCGAAACTCGCCGAAGCACTCAAGGACATCCTCGGGCTCGGCGAAGCTGAACGCGAGCAACTCGCGCAACAACTCACACGCATCCTCGAGAAGACGCGCGGCACAGTCGAAGACCTTTCTTTCGATCCCCGCAAGAACGTCGAGTATGATGAGGAATGGGCGAAGATAGGAAAAGAAACAACTGACGAGGGAGAGGATGAATAAACAAGAGACGCTCAAGAAGATCCTGGCTGTCGCGCAGCGCATCCACAACCTCATCATGCAGTCGAAAGCGCCATCACTGAAGAGCCCCGTCCGCGCGCTCAGCAATGTCCAGTACAACGAGAAAGACGGCTACTTCGAGCTCATGGGAAAAGAGAAAGAGCGCACGCTGAACTCGAGCAGCATCAAGACGTTCGCGCAGACGCTCCTCCTCATGAAGGAGTCAAAAAACGTTATCGAGACAGATGATATGATGACGAAGAGAGAGGCGTACTACGTCTCGAAGAACTGGGGCGACGCGAAATTCAACGAGCAGCCAGAGTCCGATACCGTCATGGAGGATATTGAGGCGATGCTCCGCGTGCAGCGCGAGGAACTCGGCTTCATCCCTGAAGAGAAGGGTGGTGAGATTGCGGGAAAACTCATCGTCATTGATAGGGACCCTGACACAGGAAAAGAGATTAAGATTGATTGCAGCAAGATGGGTTCAGGCTCGTACAGCACCCCGAGTAACTGTGAGCACCTCGCGTTCGAGACGAAAGCAGAATTCATCCTCGCCATCGAGACTGCCGGTATGTTCCAGCGCCTCGTCAAGCACAAGTTCTGGAGCAAACACAACTGCATCCTCATCAGCATGGGCGGCGTCCCCACACGAGCCTGCCGCCGCATTATCCGCAGGCTTAGCGACGAAAAGAAACTCCCCGTCTACGTCTTCACGGACGGCGACCCCTACGGGTACTTCAATATTTACCGCACGCTCAAAGTTGGCTCAGGGAACGCTGCGCATATCAACAAGTACTTCTGCGTACCGAACGCACGCTTCATTGGTGTCACGCCACAGGACATCGTCACGTACAAGCTGCCCACGCACAAGCTCAAAGACGTCGATATCAAGCGAGCAAAAGACGCTGTGAAGAATGACCCATTCGTCCAGCACCACAAGGAGTGGCAGACGGCTATCAAGCTCCTCTTGAAGCTCGGCGAGCGCGCAGAGCAGCAGGCACTCGCGAAGCACGGCCTCAACTTCGTCGTCACTGATTACCTCCCGAACAAACTCAAAGACCCAAAGAGTTGGTTGCCGTAGCGTTCCACCATCTCGATATCTAGCACGACAGTTTCTCAGAGTTTCTGAAGCCAGTGTTACGGGGCGCCCCTCTTGTGGCGCCACTCAAGCACGCGACAAGAGCTGGCACGGGCGTGAAGAGGCAAGCAACTGAATACCTCACGCGAACTTACGACAAGAGAAGAGCCCGACATATTTAAATATCGTCGCTCTCTAAGCGGCTCTATGCAGCTCCCAGGCCCGGGCGTGCTCCGCACAGATCCTGCTCATCGCTGGAAGGACAAGTACGTCACGTTCTTCGAGATTGAGCACTCGGGCACGTTCTCACTCAGCGACCTCTACGTGTTTCTCCACCAATGGTACACAAAAGAAGGCTACAAGCATTGGAAAAGCGGCGACAACAAAGTCGAAGACTTCTATCTCCACCGCATCAGCCCGGAAGGAATTCAGGAGAACCTGTTCTGGTGGCGCACGACAAAGAAGATTAACGACTACCTGAACTACTTCATCAAGATGGACGTACAGGTGTACGGGGCGAAGAAAGCAGAGATTATGTACCAGGGGAAGAAAGTGAAAGCGAATAAGGCCGGCGTCGCCATCAGGGTGCATTTCTGGGTTCAAGTCGACCCCTATAATCGCTGGGAGAAAAGCTTCCTCGGGAAATGGAAAGAGCGCTTCTACGAGTACCTCACGAAAAATGAGGTTGAGAGTCACAAAGATAAGTTGCACGCGCTTGCGCGACGCATGGAGAATGAGATCAAGCAGTTCTTCGAGCTCACGACGACCGTACCGATGCAACGCAGCTTCTTCCCCGAACAAGGGTTTAAGTGGCAGACCCCGGAGATTAACGAAGAGCCGGTGAAGCACATTGAGCGTCGCGGCGACGGGCGTGTCATCTAGTAAAACTTTTTCAAGGCTGGCGGTTCCCCTCGAGTACATGTTTGAGAAAGTGCTCGCCGCGCTCGCTGCACGTCCTTCTGGGACGCTCCGGTCTCCATACGGGACTGCGCATCCCGCGTTCACGCCAATCGAGAGGACAGCAAGCACGCTCGTCTTTGTTGATGGGGGGAACGCCGTCCTCTATGAGAGCCCTGAAGCGCTCCTCGCGTACATCCGCGTCGCAGCAATCCGTTATGAAGGAAGAAAACGTACTGCTATCGAGCGACGAGAGGGTGCGCTCCTCGTGCTGCACGAGGGCGAAACGATACGCGCGACAAGCGAAGAGTTCGGCTTCGCAGAAACGTTTGACGCGAATGACACCTCGCTCCGCATGGGCGCTGATGATGTCGCGCTCGCGACGGTCGCGCAGCTCTGCCGCTTCCTCATCGAGTGCCGCGTCGCCGCGAACAGGGCGTGCCTCGTGATTCGTGATGGGACCCTGCAAGGACTGAACGAGCATGAAGAGAAGGCGCTCTCGCAGCTCGACAATGTTGCTGGTCTCGCGAAGACGACGACGCTGCGTTCAAGCACGGGCGCGAGTGCAACGAGCGCGGTGCTCGCGCGCGCTCCAGGAGGTGCGTGGTGTTGCACGCTCGATGAGCGCTGTGCACTCGTGAAACTGCATCCGCGCAGCGACTACGTGTTCCGGCTCGACAGTGATGCACCAACAGTCGTTGCGAACAAGCTCGCCGTACTCGCCGACGACCCAGCGTTTCTCGGCTACCCTTACGGGCTCATAGAAGCTGATAGGCTCGCCCGCATCAGCCACCAGGAGGCCCGTCTCCTCAGGCTCCGTTTCCAAGCCGAGGCGGGAAGCGCGTGGCGAGCTCTTGCTGAGCGTGAACGGGCACTCGACGCACACAGCATCCTCGACGCGCTCGCCAACCGAAAGCGTTTAAAATAGCCTCGTCAGTAAGCACGACGAGGTGAGGCTGTGTATGATGTCGTGACGATGGGGAGTGCAACCCAGGACGTCTTCGCGATGACTGACGCTGAGACGGTCACGTTCCGGCACGGCCATGACGAGCAGGAACTGATCGCGTATCCGCTCGGCAGCAAGATTCTCATCCATGATATTGACTTCCAGATAGGTGGGGGCGGTACGAATACGGCCACGACCTTCGCGCGCCAAGGACTCAAAACAGGTTTCATTGGGAAGATAGGAAAAGATCCTAGCGGCTACGCGGTTATGAAGTTCCTCAAAGAGGAGGGCATCACGTTCCTCGGAGCAGTTGGGCACCACACGGGCTACAGCATCATCCTGGATAGTGAAGAAGATGACCGCACAATCCTCACGTTCAAGGGCTGCAATGATGACCTCTCACTAGAGGAGCTCGACACGATGCTAATGGAACTCGAGACGCGATGGCTCTACTGTAGCAGCATGCTCGGGAAGAGCTATAAGACCATGCGGCACGTTATGAAGCTCCTCAAGGGCCGAGGGGCAAACGTGGCCTTCAACCCGAGTTGCTACCAAGCAGAGCAGGGGCTCGAAGCCCTCCGCGATGTGCTTGCACACGTCGA
>RFKA01000035.1 GCA_003694385.1 Candidatus Woesearchaeota archaeon
AATGTGAGCCTCGCGAAGGTCGAGGATGCAAAGCTCGGCATGGCCAAGAGCAAGCAGAGCATCCGCGTATCGTTCGTCTTCGAGACGCGCTACGAGCCCAGCGTGGCAAAGCTCCACTTTGAGGGTGATGTCATCCTGCTCGAGGATAAGAAGCGTGGCGCTGAGATTCTCAATCACTGGAAGAAAGAGAACGCGCTTCCGAAAGAGCTCATGCAGGGACTGCTCAATAATGTGCTCGACCGCTGTAACGTCCAAGCACTGATTCTCGCACGCGACCTCAGCCTCCCCGCACCCGTTCCGCTCCCGAAAGTGAACCTCAAGGAGCCGGCGAAGAAATCCTCGAAGAAAACTGTGTGAGAATGCAGAAGATTGATAAATAGTCCCGGGGATAGCAGGACAGAATGCTATCATGGCGAGTGCCGCTCTTGGCGCTCTATGGGCTCCTCCTCACCGCACAGGTGTACGCGCTGGATTTCGCTCGGGAAGATTTCGGGATTATAGGATCGGCGAACGAAACGCTCGTCACAGTGCCTTGCGGCGTCTACAACTGGAGCGACTTCATCAACCAGTCAGGAAACGACAGCCAGTGGGTACGTTATCGTGCCGCAACAAATGGCTGCGTCCAGGTCTGGGGCGGCTACCTCCCCGCCGCCTACAACCACTACATCATCGATGGAGTCCTCGTGAATAGTTCGCTCAATAATGCAACGGACAATGGTGCCATCTTCCAGCAAGACTATATCGGGATTGAGAATAGTGAGTTTGCCGGCAACGATGTCTACACAGGGGTGCCGAGTTGCACTGAGGCCGCGGGGGGAGGCACGGCCCTACAACTCCAGTTCCATAATTTCATCTGGATTAATAACTCTGAGATTCATGGGTTCTCGAACGTCCTCATCCTCGCCAACCAGTCCATTCGGTTCAGCTACAATTATGTCCATAACTCCAACAATGGCGTCGGCCTCAAAGGGAAGGATTTCATCGTCTATAAAAACGTGTTCTGGATGATTCCAAACCACCTCTTCACGCTCGAGGACGACACGCCAGAAAACCACTCAGTATACGTCTGGAATAATCTCGCCGTTGACACCCAAGAGAGCGCATTCATCTATGGCGGGTGGCTTATCGACTTCAGGAAAAACACGTGGTGGGACCAGGGAAACCAGAGCTGCGGTGTTGGGCTTGGACTCCAGTTCCTCGACAGGAGCCCCACCGGGCCCTACGGGGGAATTAACACCCCGCCCCAAGGCCCCATTAACATCCGCGACTCATTCATGGGGACGGACTCGGTTGATCCCGCCCGCCTGCTCCGCCTCGAGCGCAACGTCAGCCTCATCATTAACTACTCAGACTACAACTACCTCTACCGCCCAGAACAGGTGCGGACACAATGGGCCCGACAAAGCTGGCCGAACAAGAGCAAGGCCAACTGGACGCTCGCGCAGTGGCAGGCGAACTTCAGTTTCGACCTCAACTCTAACGAGAGCCCAGAAGACCCCCTTTTTGCGAATGCGACGATCGAGCCGATCCCCGCAAACTGGAGCGAGGCCTGGGAGCGCTTCCGGCCGGCGGCGGACAGCCCATTATGCGGTTCAGCAAGTGATGGCGGGGATCGTGGCGCAGTCAGCTGCGCAGTCTGCACCCCTTCGGCAGAAACGTGCGATGGAGCCGACAATGACTGCGATGGGTTGATCGATGAGGATTTCGATGCAGACGGAGACGGCTATTTCGCGGACGGGGCCTGCAACGCAACCTATACGCAACTCGAGCGCGACTGTGATGACACAAACAGCAACAGGAGCTACAACTTCACCGAGGTGTGCGGGAACGCAGTTGATGAGGACTGCAGCGGAACCGCCGACCTCTGCGCGTGCGCTATCGGCTGCGCCTCAACAAATTGCAGTTGTAACGGCACAACGCTTCTCATCGGGCAAGGGTATTGTTGCACAAACGGGACGAGTAGTACGCCCTGCACCCCAGAGACGATTACAAAAACCTTCAGGAACGGCGTGGACGGCTACGCGGGTGCAGAGGATGCACAACTCCAGGAAGGCAGCCCTGATACGCCCAGCACGCCCACGTCCTATACGCGCGTCGGACAACTAGGTGTGGGGAACCGCATCCGGCTACTCATCATCTTCAACGGAATCTTTGGTAGCGGAGGAGTGCCGCTGGGGAGCAACATAACGAACGCGACACTCTATTTCTCCCATGCAGGCATCACTGCGGACGACAACCTCACGATTACCCGCCTGCTCCGCCGGTGGGACACCACGACAGTAACGTGGAACTCTGCAAACACGAGCACGAACTGGGCGAGCCCTGGCGCAGGAGGTAACGGAACTGACCGCGCCCCGAACAGCTCCGACGCGCTCCCCACAAGTGGTGCAACGAATTTCACATTCACGATCACAAACGACGTGCAGAACTGGTCTGCAGGTGGGCCGAACTACGGGCACGTCGTTGAGACAGAGCACCCATCGCCATGGGCTGAAGTACGCATTAATGCAGTTGCTCACACCACAGTGACTTCGCGCCCGCTCCTCAGCATCAGCTACAGAAACGAGAGCCAAGGGCTCTCCTGTGATGCCGTGCTGGGATGTGATGACGGAACCTGTGATGACGGGGATTATTGTCCCTCGCTAAACAGCACGTGTAGCGACACTGCGTGCTACGAGCCGACGTGCACGGATGGCTGCGGCCTCACGCCGGTGCAGCATGGCGGCACTGACGAGTCATGCCAGGGGACACACTACTGTGACGGCAACGGCAACTGTATTGACCGGTGCTCCAACGGTGTACGCGATGGCGACGAAACAGGGACCGATTGCGGGGGAAGTTGTGACGCCTGCAGTTCGAGCTCAGGAAGCTCGGGTGGGAGCCACAGCGGGTGGGTTCTCCCACGTAAGAATGAGAGTGAAGAGACAGAACCCGAAGATAATCAGACAAGAGAAGAAAAAACTAATCAGACAGAAGGGGGGTTGGAGGAAGAGAGGGAAGGGTTGCAGCACAAGGAGAGGGCAGGGTCCTCGTCAAGGAGACAATCAAGTACTCACTCTGCAGGAACTCACTCCGCAAGATCACCTGAGGATGACTCCACAGCAACGGTTTTGGAGAATTCTGGCGAACACGTAGCATCGCACAGAGGGACGGAGCAGCAAGAAAGTACGCGTGACGCCCACGCCATTACGTCCCCCAGCCACAGGGCTACACTCACAGCTGAAAAGACGACGGCCGTGCTCATGGTTGTCTTCGTGTTCGCACTCGTCACCTGGTGGGCGCGCAAGAAATTCTCGGCAAAAGACTCGGGAAGATAGCGTCCCGCTACGGGAACCCCTCAGGTGTGCTCCGCGAAGAGCATTCGCCACGAAGGTTTTGGCCATAGAGACGCGCAAGGTCTGCAGGGTGGTTGGAGAGGAGCCACGCGAGTTTCACGAACGCCGTCTCCGGCGTGATGTCGAGTCCCTGCCCGAGCACGCCCGCCGCGATGAGTTGTCGCCCGGGAGAGTACACATTCATGTTGAGGCGGCCGTAGAGCGTTTGGGAAGCGCCGACGACGGGCATACGTTTCGCGAGCCGCTTGATTGCGCGCAACACTTTCTCGTGTTCGCTGTTGTGCTCATCCGTCGCCATCGTTGGTGCGTGCCCGATACCGAAGAGTGCGAGGACGAGCCCGTCGAATTTTTCGTACGCAAGGAGTTCGTGCGCGAAGAAGTGTGGGTGTAAGGTGCACAGGCCAATTTTGAGTTGCTCATTAAAGGGACGGACGACGAGCGGGCCTTGGCTTGTCGGGTAGTCCGCGAGGCGTTCTACTTCGAGGCCTGGGTAGCTGATGCGCGCGAGGGGCGCGTCGTTTATCGGCCGGAAAGCGTCGCGGCGCGAGGTGTGCATTTTGCGGGAGCGGCACGCAGGGAGGATAACGCACGCGTCGTTCTCGATGGATTCGTGCATGCAGATGCCGACGCCATGGAAGTGTTCGTGTTCTTGGGCGATGAAGGCAGTGGCGCAGAGCAGGTTCGACGCGGCGTCACTCGAAGGCCGGTCGCTCGAACGTTGGCTCCCGACGAGGAGCACAGGAATTTGTAGGTTCTCGAGTGCGAACGCCAGGGCCGCGCTCGTCATGTGGAGGATGTCCGTGCCGTGTGTGATGATGACGCCCGTCGCGCCAGCCTTGACTTCCTCCTCGACGGCGCGCGCGAGGATGTTCCAGTGGGGGAAGCGCATCATCTCGCTCTGCATGTTCCCTACGAGCCGCGAGCGGATGTTCGCGAGGGAGAGAATCTCTGGGAAGAGCTCGAGGAGGTCTTCAGCAGTGAATTGTGCGATGACCGCGCCCGTCGTATAGTCGACGCGGCTCGCAATCGTCCCCCCGGTGTGGAGGATGCTGATGGTTGGAAGCCCTGTTCGAGTCTTAGGAGGATGGCGCTTTGCCTGCTTCTTCACCGGCACTGAGATGTGCTTCACATGCGAGAGTTCTCCTGGCTTTACGGTGATATTGTAGCCCGAGTCAAGCTTGATGGTGAGGCGGTCGCCCGCCGTGATAACGATGCCTTCGAGCCGCTGCCCTTGATAGGAGAACGAGAGCCGCTCACCCTTTACAAACCCCATATGCGGGGTGAGAGAAAGAACGGTTAAAAAGTTTTACTTCTTGCGTGCCGGCTTGGCCTTTCGCGTGGTTTTCTTGGTCGCTTTGGCCGTTTTTTTCTTAGCTGTTTTCTTAGTCTTGGCTTTTTTCGCTTGCTGCTCGGCTTTCTTCATTGAATTCTTGAAATTCTTCTCCGCTTTCGCAGCTGCCGCCTTCACGGCTTTCTCGAGGCGTGCAACCTCGCGCTTGACAACGGCCTTCGCCTTCTTATCAAGCCCTTTCTTCTTCGCGTAGCGGTAGCCGGCGGCACCCGCTGCAGCGGCTGCGGCAACCGCGGCGGCGATAATCGCTGTTTTTTTCTTAACCATTATATCACCTCGGGACGAGAGTGCATCCCACAACGATGTATTTAAAGCTTCTCCTTGAGTAAGTCGCGGAGCTGCATCAGAGCGAGTCGTCGATGGCTTATCTTGTTTTTTTCTTCTTCCGGCATCTCACCAAACGTCTTCGTGTAGCCGTCTGGCTGGAAGATTGGGTCGAAGGCGAAACCGTTCTCGCCGCGCGCGTCAACGATCTTCCCAGTGACTTTTCCCGAGACGAACCATGTTTCACCCTTGGCCAAGAGGCCGATGTGGCACTCGGCTGCGCCCGTTGTGGCGTTAAAGGCTCGGGCGAATCGGACAATGCCTGCGCGACCGAGGCGCGCGTACATGAATTTGAAGAGCGGTCCGGGGAAGCCAGTCTCGCCCACCCAGAAACTCGTGTCCTCGACGATGGCGGGTTCGGGAACGCCTTGTTCGTGAGCAGCGAGGAGTTTCGCTGCAATGACTTCTTTGGGGTCGAGGCTCTGTATCTCGGGAAGAGCGAGCTTGTGCACGACGATGTCGTACTCGGAGAGTATCGCTGTGAACTCGCGGATTTTGTGCTCGTTGCCTGAGAGGAAGTGGAGCTTCACGGCGTCTTTCCTCACGGTTTCTTCCCGTTGTGTTTCTTCCCGTTGTTGTTCTTGCGCGGCACGAGGTGTGCGAATTCGTGGTTTCGTAAGGGGATGATGTCGTATGCGATTTCCTCATAGGGGTGGGCTTCCCGCATCGCGGCGAGTACGCGGGGCAGGTCGCTCACGAAGCACACAGTGGCGATGTGGACTTCGGCGACGTCCGCGATAGCGCCGTGCTCGCCGATGAAAGGTTTCGTGCCCTCGAGAGGGCGATAATGACCGACCCCTTTATACACGAACGAGCAATAATCGTAGTTCCCGATGCGTCCGGCCCCCGCCTTCCCCAGTGCGAGGCGGACTTTCTCCTCATGCGCTTCGGGGACTGCGACTATGAGCTTGACGATTTGCTCCATCGTTACCCGTAGTAGCTCGGCTTCTCGTCGCGGAGGCGAGCTCCTTGCGCGCTCCGGAAGTGCTTCTCGAGTTCCTTATATGTCTCTTCGATTTCCTTCGAGCTGCTCGGCTGGACTTTCGAGAGGGCTTCTTCGAATGATTTCTTCGAGACGCTCTTCGCCTTGATGTCCTTGCGCAACTCGAGAATCGCTGCTTCGCGGCAGACTGACTCAATATCCGCTCCGACGTACCCTTCTGTTTTCGCCACGAGCTCTTGCACGTCAACGTCCTTGTCGAGCTTCATCCCCCGCAGGTGGACTGCGAAGATTTTTGCTCGGGACGCAGCATCGGGCGCGGGGACGAGGATAATGCGGTCGAAGCGGCCGGGACGCAGGAGCGCGGTGTCAATAATGTCCGGCCGATTCGTTGCTGCAATAATAACGATGTCGTTGAGTTCTTGCAGCCCGTCCATCTCGGTGAGGAGCTGGTTCACAACGCGTTCCGTGACTTTATTCTCCTCACTCCCGCCACGACGGGGAGCGATGCTATCGACTTCATCAAAGAAGATGATTGTCGGGCTCGTCTGGCGCGCCTTCTCGAAAATCTTGCGTACGGCTTTCTCGCTCTCCCCCACCCACTTGCTCAGCATCTCAGGCCCCTTAACGAGGATGAAGTTTGCTTCGCTCTCGTTCGCCACGGCCTTCGCGAGCATCGTCTTCCCTGTGCCTGGGGGGCCATAGAGGAGCACGCCTTTCGGAGGCTTCACGCCGAGTCTTGAGAAGGCGTCCTTGTGCTTCAGCGGCCACTCAACCGCCTCCTTGAGTTCCTGCTTTACGTCCTCAAGGCCGCCAACGTCGTCCCACTTCACGTCAGGAACTTGGATGAGTACTTCGCGCATCGCGCTTGGGCGCACAACCTTCAAGGCTTCGAGGAAGTCCTCGTGCTTGATGAAGAGCTTCTCCAGAACCTCCTTCGGAATCTCCTCGTCTTCTTTGAGGTTGAGGTCGGGGAGGACGCGGCGCAGCACAATCATTGCTGCCTCCTTCGCGAGACTAGCGAGGTCTGCGCCGACAAAACCGTGCGTGACGCTCGCGAGCTTGGCGAGGTCGACGTTCTTATCGAGTGGCATGTCGCGCGTGTGAATGCGAAGAATCTTCAGCCTCCCGGGGACGCCCGGCACGCCTATCTCGATTTCGCGGTCGAAGCGACCGGGGCGGCGGAGCGCGGGGTCGAGGCTGTTCGGGATGTTCGTCGCCGCGATGACGACGACCTTGCCGCGGCTCTTCAAGCCGTCCATGATGGCGAGGAGTTGCGCCACGACACGACGCTCGACCTCGCCCTTGCTCTCTTCGCGCTTGCTCGCGATGGCGTCGATTTCGTCGATGAAGATAATGCTCGGCGCGTTCTTCTCCGCTTCCTCGAACTTCTTCCGGAGGTTCTCCTCGCTCTGCCCGTAGTACTTGCTCATGATTTCCGGGCCGTTAATGAGGATGAAATTGCTGTTCGTCTCGTTCGCCACGGCCTTCGCAAGCAAGGTCTTCCCCGTGCCTGGGGGGCCGTGCAAGAGCACCCCTTTGGGTGGTTCGATGCCAAGGCGTTCAAAAATCTCTGGGTGCTTGAGGGGGAGCTCGACCATCTCGCGCACTTTTGAGAGCTCCTCGTCGAGGCCGCCGATGTCCTCGTAGCTCACATCGATCACTTTCTCTTCGTCTGTGAGCTCGACGGCTTCAGGATTGAAGATGACATCGGTGTTCTCCGTGACGAGCACGGCCTTCTTGCTAGGCTGCACGTCGGTGACGACGAATTTGAGGTCGCCGAGTCCGAACGAGAACGACTCGGTGAGCATGTTGGTGAACAAGTCCATATCACTGAAGAAGGGGTTCTCACTCATCGCGCTCCGACGACGATTCGTGCCGCCAAGGCCAACGAGGTCCCCCTTCATGACGGCCCGGCCAAGGAGTCCGCGCTTGAAGATTTGCGGGCCGGCACGAATCATGATGCCACTGCGCGCCGGCGCAATCGTGACGCGCTTCGCTTCGTGCACCTCCGCCTTCCGCACTTTCACCTGCTCGCCAATCGTCGTTCGGGCATTGCGCCTGATGAGGCCGTCCATGCGGATTATATTGAGGCCGATGTCCCCGGGGAGTGAGCGGTCGGCAATCGCGACCGTGGCGCGTTCGCCCTTTATCTCGACGATATTACCGGGCCTGATATCGAGTTCGCGCATGTAGGAGGAGTCGAGCCGCACGACGCCTTTATTGATGTCATCTTGTATCGCTTCTGCAACTTTGAGTTTCACTTCGGGATTCGCCATAGACCACCCTCCCGCATCGTCGGGGCTGCGAGTATTCGAGAATGGTTTTTAAGGTTTGTTGTGCACCCAGCGCCTCGGAGCAAACGAAGCGAAGAAACACAAAGAGATAAAAAACGGAGGCAAAGAGGAAGTAAGACTGAAGCAAAGGCAAGACTAAAGCAAAGGAGTGAGAGAACAAAAACATATAAACGAAGCAGTGTTCAGCAGCACAATGGGGGGGAGTACAACACGAAATAAGACACGAGGCGGCGACAAGACGCAAAGCGGGAGAGCCCAAGGGGGACTGAGGTGCGGCTTAGAGATTCACCAGCAGCTCAACACGGGAAAGCTTTTCTGCCGCTGCCCCACAACAATCAGTGATGGAAAACCTGACTTCGTCTTCTCTCGGACGCTCCGCGCGCTCGCCGGCGAAACCGGGCAAGTTGACCGCGCGGCACAACACGAGGCGTCGAAAGCGAAGCGCTTCACGTACCACAGCTACGCCGAGAATTGCTGCCTCGTCGAGATGGATGAGGAGCCACCGCACCCGATGAACGAGCAGGCACTCCTCGCGGCGCTCCAGACCGCGCGCCTCCTCGACGCGCACATCCTCGACGAGATCAGCGTGATGCGAAAGACCGTCATTGACGGCAGCAACACGAGCGGGTTCCAACGCACCGCACTCATAGCGCTCGGGGGGGAACTCCGAGAGGAAGCCGTGCGCATCCAGACCATTTGCCTTGAGGAAGACGCTGCAAAGATTGTCTCGCGGCGTGAACACGAAGATGTGTACAATCTTTCGCGACTCGGCATCCCCCTCATCGAGATCGCGACAGAGCCAGACATCACGAGCCCTGAGCAGGCACAACGCGCGGCGGCCGAGCTCGGTATGCTCCTCCGCTCGACGGGCGCGTGCAAACGCGGGCTCGGAACGATACGGCAGGACGTGAATATCAGCGTGACGGGAGGGGCGCGCGTCGAAATCAAGGGCGCGCAAGACTTGAAGCTCATCCCCACAATCATTGAGAACGAGATGGCGCGCCAGACAGCGCTCATCGCGATTGCTGAGGAGCTCGGCGCTCGCGCACCCATCCTGCCCCCACCTCCAAAGAATGTCTCGGCGCAGTTCGCACAGACGCGTTGTGCATTCATCAAGCGGGGACTCGCGCGCGGCGCGGCGCTCATCGGCTTGGCGCTCCCCGGCTTCGCAGGACTCCTTGGTCGAGAGCTCGCACCAGGGCACCGGCTCGGGACAGAACTCGCTGGCTACGCGAAAAGTTTCGGCTTCGGCGGCCTCATCCATAGCGACGAAGACCTCAAGAAGTACGCATTCACTGCAGAGGAAGTGGCCGCGACGAAGAAAGTGCTCGGCGTGAAACGGCACGACGCGTTCCTCCTGTTTCTCGGAGAACCCGAGCGCATCAATGACTTGCTCGCCTTCCTGCTCTTGCCGCGCATCGAGCGGCTCAGGCACGGCGTGCCACAAGAAGTGCGGAAAGCTGAAGCGAATGGAACCTCAACCTTCCTCCGACCGATGCCTGGCGCGGCGCGCATGTACCCCGAGACGGACATCCCCACCATCACCCCCCCAAAGAGTTTCGCCGTACCAAAGCCTCTCGCTGAACAACGAGCGGCACTCGTGAAGCGCCACAAGATTACTGAGCAGCAAGCAAGCAGGCTCCTCCGGCAGGGCTGGGACCTCGACGCGTTCGTGAAGCGCTATCCAAGCCTCGGCGCCGCGTTCCTCACGACCACGCTGCTCGATGCACCAAAAGAGTTGCGCAAGCGCTACAAGAGAGAGCTCGACCTCACTACGCACGAGGATGCACTCCACACCATCCTCGAACATGCTGAGAAAGGCACGATTGCGAAAGACGCCGTCATCGACCTCCTCGCCGATGTTGCTGACGGCAGAGCACCCGATATCTCCCGCTATGCAACCGTGGATGAAGCAACAATCACTGCTGCAGTCCAACGAGCACTACGCGCAGACCCTACAGCGCCAGTCCCTGCGCTCATGGGTGTCATCATGAAAGAGCTCAGAGGGAGAGCAAGCGGCAAAGAAGTCATGCGCATCCTCAAAGAACTCAAGAACGCCGGGACGACTCAATGATTGCGTACATCCTTGCGGGACTAGTGCTCGTTGTGCTCAGCGGCCTCCTGTTTCATCGCTACTGGTTCTGCAGGCAGCCCCGCCGCCGCGTCCCGCGCACACCGAAGAGCATCGTGAGCCCTGCGAACGGTCGCCTCACGGTCATCAAGCAGTTCTCAACACCCCGCACGACGGTGCAGAAATGGAATCGTGGCAGCGTCGAGGTGCTCTGTGAAGACGTCGCACCGAGGGGGTGGTTCCTCCTCATCGTGATGACTCCCCTCAACGTGCACTACCAGCGGGCACCGAGTGACGCGACACTCCTCGACGAGCGCTACCACGCGGGGAGCTTCCGGAACGCTGTCAAGAACGCAGAGCAACTCCTCACGCTTGGAAACGAGCGGAACGAGATGCTCTTCGAAGGAACATATGGACGGTTCAAAGTCGTGCAGATCGCGGGCTTCCTCGCGCGCCGCATCACAAGCTTCCTCAACAAAGGGCAAGCTGTGCGGAAGGGAGAAGTGATCGGGTTCATCAACCTCGGCAGCCAGGTGGCGGTCGTGCTCCCCGAGAACGTCGAGCTCGCCGTCCGCGAAGGCGAAACACTTATTGATGGAGAGAGCATCTTAGGGGTGTGGACGTGAAATTCGCAGACACCATCACCCTCCTGAACCTCGCGGCAGGCATACTCTCCCTGTACGCTGCTGCGAGAGGAGAGATCATCCTTGCAGCATCACTCATCGCCGCAGGCATGGTGTTCGACTTCCTCGACGGGCGCGTGGCGCGGCTCATGCAGCAGTCGCACCCGCTCGGGCGCGAGCTTGACAGCCTCGCTGACATCGTCACCTTTGGCGTCGCGCCGGGAGCCGTCGCGCTCGCAATGAACGACTCAGCAGTCATGCTCTTCGCTACTGTCATCTATGGTTTCGCGGCGGCCTTCCGCCTCGCACGCTTCAATATCGAACGACGGAAACACTTTCGGGGGCTCCCGTCACCAGCAGCCGCGGCGCTCGTGCTCACAGCCACGCTGCTCTTCCCACTCACCCCGTGGACGCGCTGGGCGACCCCGCTCGTGTTCCTCTGCGTGGCAGGCCTCATGGCCGCGACCTTCACGGTGAAGAAACCATGAATATCCTCGGCGCACTCTACCTCTTCCTCCCCGGCTACTTCGCCAACGCCATACCTCCACTCCTCGCGCGCGTACCGTGGCTCAGGCAGTGGGGGGCCCCGATTGATTGTGGACTCTCGTGGCGGAACAAACGCCTCCTCGGCGAGAACAAGACGTGGCGAGGAGCGATTGGCGCGGTGCTCATCGGGGGGCTTGTGTTCCTCGGGCAGCGCTTGCTCGCCGCGCAAGGCTTCATGCTCGGCGACGCGCCATTCAGCACGCTCCCCTCATGGTACGGGTTCCTGCTTGGCGCAGGGGTCATCGTTGGCGACGCGCTCGAGTCGTTTGTGAAGCGACGAGCGAATATCCCGCCCGGCAAGCTCTGGGTTCCCTTCGACCAGATTGACTTCACCCTCGGCGGCGTCATCGCAACTGCGTGGGTGTTCTGGCCGGGCTGGAGCGTCCTCGCAATCCTCATCGTCATTAACGGCCTCGGCTCAGCCCTCGCCCACTACCTCGGCTACCTCCTCGGCATCAACGAAGAAAAGTTCTGAGCCACCCCTGAGTTCCCATAAGGCATATAAAGCGTGGCTCGTGATGGTGAGCGTGAAGGTTGATTACACAGAGCCGGACCTGGCCGTTCTCAAGGAGGAGGGCTTCGTTGCGGATATGCACTTCCACTCGGAGCACAGCCACGACTGCCAAACACCAGTGAAGGACATCATCAAGCTCGCGCGGCGGCGAGGAATCCACGTTGCACTCACGGATCACAACAAGGTGTCGGGCGTCGCAGAGTCGCTCAAGTACAAGGACGCACCCATTATTCCGGGAGTAGAGCTGTGCTCGCGTGAAGGGAAGGAAGTCATTACGTACTTTGCTGACGCGCAACAACTCCTCGACTTTTATGACCGCCGCGTCAAGCCCTGGTTGAAGAACCGGAACGCAGGCATCAGGGGTTCCCGCACCGACATCCCCATGCGCTCACTCATTGATATGCTGGCCGCCGAGGACTGCATCGTCCACCTCCCCCATCCTTTCGGGCCACAGCCGCGCCGGAGCTACCCGTTCTTCACGAGGAAGACGCGGAGAGGGTTTCTCAAGCACGTGCACAGCATCGAGGTCTTCAATGCGGCCCTCACGAGACGCGCGAACCTCTCCGCGCTCGGGTGGGCGGTGCAACTCGGGAAAGGCATCGCTGGCGGGAGCGACGGGCACACGCTCAGCGCACTCGGGAAAGGAGTGACGGTAAGCAAGGCGACAAATATCAGCGGCCACCTCAAAGCAATTAAGGCGGGCACAGTCCATGTCGCCGGGCAGGAACTCAAGCAGCGCGAGCGGGCGCGGCTCTTACAGAACGTCTTCACGAATAAGCTCCGCAATGGGCTCTCTCATAAGGTGACGTTCTCACTCCCCTTGCAGCGCTATCGAGAGGGCTAGCCAGTTCGCTGCCCAGAGCATCGAAGTATCACTGGAGAAGAAGAGGCTCTTGTGCAGGGCGCCAGTCTTCGTCAACACTTCTGGATAGCAGTGCTCGCGCTCAATGAGTGCTTGGTGGCGCTCGAGGTAATGCCTAGCGAGAGCCTCGTCGTAGCGCGCCAGCACTTGGAGGAACAGGTTCCCGAGATGCATCCACACCGTGTCGAGTTCCCACGAGTCAGTCAACGTGTCGAGCCAGAACATCTTCCTCATGCTGTTCCGTCCTTGCTCATAGCGGAGCGGGAACGGATCTTCGAATCCGCCCTCGATGAGGCGTTGCTGGACGCTCGCCCACAGCGTAGCCGCCTCCGGTTCAGGGAAGACGTTGAACCAGAACGGTATGACATTAGCATCGCCCGTCATGACGGCGTCCGGTGAGCGGTCATCAACGAAGTTCGTGCCGTTCCAGAAATGGCGCTTGATGAGGTCGGGGTAGTTCCACGGCAAGGGGTTCTCGAGGCCGAGTTGTGTCGCGCGCTGCTGGATCGCGAAGGCCATAACGTTGTCGTAGCAGGAACTGTTGCGAATCGCGTAGTCGCGCATACTACTGAAGTACCCGTCCCGCACGAGCCCTGTTGTGGGATCGATGACGAGTTCCTTGAAGCGCCGCAATTCCTGATTGAGAAACGCTGCGTACTGGTGCACGAGCGACTCGTCGCCGAGGGCGGCGAGGCTGTGGAGGAGGAAGGCGAGCCCATCAGGCGCATACACATCGGGGAAATCAAAGGGTACGCCTTTGTGGTTGATGGCGAGACGGAACCGGCCGTGAGCTGCGTAGCGGTTAAGCGCGTACTGGAGTGTCGTACGGACGCGGTCGTGCATCCCGAGCGCGAGGAGGCTGTCAACGCACATCCCGAAGTCGCGCGCGTAGAACACAGGGTAGTTCCCCGCGCTCGTCATGAAGTGGTGCTGCTCGTCGTTCCAACAGCGCTCAATCACTGCGCGGCATACCTGGCGCGCATTCCCCTCGAAGCGTTCAGGCCCTCTGAAACGACAGCGGAGTGCGCGGCCAAAAATGTGCAGCCCTTCTCTCGCGTGGATGAGTCCGAGGCCCATGGTTGTCACTCCGCGCCGCGCCTTTTTAATTTTTGCTCGTTCCTGAGCACGCGGAGCTCAAGCTTGAGCACGGCGAAGTTATTCTCGCGCGCCGCCTGTTGGCTCTTCTCATAGAGGTGGAAGAAGTTCTGGTGGAACGCGCCAAGGAGCGTGATGCCGATGAGTGTCCAGATAATATCACGGGCACGAATAATCGCGCTGAGGGCGAGGGCGATGGCGGGGCTCACGTGGAGGAGCGCTGCTGCTGTGACTTGGCCGAGCTCGAGGACGCCCAGTGCTGCAGGTATGGGGATACTATAGGCGATACCGACGCCTGTGAGGAAGACGAAGATGCTCAGTACTCCGGCATCGTAGCCGAGGAGGAGTAAGGCGATTTTGTACTCGAAATACATGAGCACCCACAGGAGGGTGTTCACCGTGAGTGCTTGAAAGAACTGTTTCTTCCTGTTCGCGTAGAAGTGCTCGATGAGGAGTTCCATCTCATTGAGCGCGTCGCGCCATTGTGGCCAGCGCTGCAGGCGCGTGGCACCGAGTGCTTCGCAGAGCGGGACGAGAACGCGGCGTTTGCCGACGATGTGGAAGACGAGCACCGTAGCCAGGACGAGGATGATGAGGCTGAGGAGGAAGGTGAACGCGCGCTCCATGAGCGGCACGCTTGCCATGTTCACTATGATGAGGGCGCCGATGAAGAAGAAGAGGATATTGAAGAGTACTTCAATGGACCGGTCAACGATGGCGGTTGCGAAGCTGAGCTTGAGCGGGATGCCCTGCTTCGTGAGGAGAAGCGCCCGTACGGGCTCCCCGCCAACGTGCGCTGTCGGCGTGACGTACGAGACCGCGAAGCCGATAAGCCGGTAGATGAAGAGGGTGTAGAACGGGAGCTTCGCATCGTACGCGTCGAGGATAATACGCCACTTCCAGGTGAGCGCGAGTGCGATAGCGATGCTCACGCCGAGATAGGCAAGGATGAGTCCCCCACTCGCTGAAGAGAAGGCGTCGAGCACGGGGGTGAAGCCGACGCGCCAGAACAAGAGGGTGCCAACCGCGAGACCAAAACCGACGCTGCCCGTGAGAGCCCAGGTGATAATGCGGTCGTGCCTCATGAACGCACCGGAGGGGATTCGAACCCCCGACCTACAGCTTTATCCGCGCGCCTCTGCTAACTCTCGTCCGGGCTTGCGCCCTTAGCGAAATGGTCATCATCGACACGCTTAGGAGGCTGCCGCTCTATCCAAGCTGAGCTACCGGTGCTTCACTGCGCCGGCGTTCCACGAAAATCGGAACTACCGGTGCACTACTGGATCCTCGAGTATCTCGAATCTCCGCATTTCTCAGAACGACTGAAGCATTTATTAAGGCTTCCATCGTCGCAGTGGCTGCATGTACGTCATCAAGCACGCACCAGAGGATTTCATCGTTGAGGAACTCCTTGATACGCAGTCATTGACTGGCAAGATGTCTAGTAAGATAACTGGAAAGTTGACTGGTAAGATGACTGGAAAGATGACTGGCGAGATGACTGGAGAGGGTGCGTACCTCCTCGTCCAGGTGACGAAGCGCGAGTGGAACACGGAGTCGCTCGCAGCAGAGTTCGCGCGCCTCCTTGGCATCAGGCGCGCAGCAGTTGGTTACGCGGGGGCAAAAGATAAGCTTGCTGTAGCCACGCAGCACTTCACGCTCAAGGGCGTTTCTCGAGAGCGAGTTGCGAGGCTCGCGATTCCGCGCGTGACGCTCAGAGTGCTCGGTGTCGTCAAAGAACCGCTTGGGCTCGGGTCGCTCCAAGGGAACAAGTTCACAATTACGATTCGGAACCTCACCAACGAGGAGCTTGCGTTGCCGCCCTGCGTGCCAAACTATTTTGACGAGCAGCGTTTCAGCAGCCATAACGCAGCAATCGGTGAAGCATTGCTGCGCGGATCATTCGCCAAGGCAGTAGCCCTCGTCGAAGCGTCGGGGTCGCCACACGCGCAGGCGATGCAACGATTCTTTCGGGAAACAAACGATGCAGTTGGTGCCCTGCTGCGGCTGCCGCGGCAACACCTGCGCCTATACCTGCACGCGTACCAGTCATTGCTCTGGAACCGCATGCTCACCGCGTACATTCGCTCGTCGACGAGTCGCTACTGGCGCACCACGTACAGCCTGGGCGAACTCCTCTTCCCCGAGGAGAGAATCGCTGATACCGTCTTGCCGCTGCCCGGCTTTGGCGTCACGGGGACCACACCCATTGCTGCACAGCTCCTCGACGAGGTGCTCGCGGCGGCGCAGCTCTCGCCGCGCAACTTCATTATCAAGCAGCTCCCGAATCTCTCACTCGAGGGAGACGAGCGACGCGCCCTCGTCACGGTTCAGGACTTCGCGCTGG
>RFKA01000036.1 GCA_003694385.1 Candidatus Woesearchaeota archaeon
ATCTCTACGAGAATGTCTTCACCCGCCCCTTCATGAGGTTGTTCCCAACGATTCCCGTGCCACGTGGGCCAGGAAGTGGTCTCGTTGTGGGGCAACGCGTCGAGCGCGTACTCGGCGAGGGCCGATCGGTGTGGCTCGCCCAGAACCGTGGGCGTGCGAAAGATGGGCGTAATGTCACCGAGCCAGCAATTCTCCGTAACCTTGCACAAGCCGCCAACCTTCCCCTCGAGGAATACCTCTCCTCGACGCGCGTCATCCCCGTCGCAGTCTCTGCGGAGTACGACCCCGCCATCAGGGAGAAGGCGCTCCAACACCCCTCGCTCGTTCAGAGAAGAAAACACCGCTTGTCCGACGCGGTGAGCTGCTGGCAAGGACTCGTCGGGAGAAAAGGGCGGGCTCGCGTGCATTTTGGCGCGGCGATTCCCCCAGTCAAAACCGCGCTCGAGGCCGCGCGGGCAATTGATGAACACATCGTGCAGAATTATTTCCTCTGGAGAACTAATAGCGTGGCGTATGACGAGCGCTGCGATGCGGGCCCTGTGAACGAGTGGCACGCACTCCCCGTCGACCTCGCTTACGTGTTCAGCAGACACCGGGGGCTTCATCGACGTATCGCTCGCCTCGAGGAGCGGCTCAGACCAATCGCGATGAGCATCTATGCTATGCCGAGACTGCAGCGCAAGGCATAAAAGCTGCTGAGTGAATCCCTGTTGTGTGAAGCTCCCCGTCGTGTTGCTGGCTCTCATCCTCGTCACCCCCTCTTTTGCGCTCTCGGGCGAGTGGGCGGGGGTCCAGTACCAGCAGCCCCGCCTTAGTGTGCAGGAAGAAGCTTTCTACAATGGCTTCGTGCATGGCTTCTGCGAAGGCGTACGTGATGACGCGGCTCACAGGCTGTTTGATGAGGACCGGAACACGGTGCTCGCCAATCCCGAGCGTTGGCTCATCTCGCAACGAACGTACGTGACGAACCAGGCGGCCCTGCGGGTTATGGTGAAAGGAAGCGACCCCTCGTACCGCCTCGGTGACGCGTTTGGCTACTACGAGGCCTTCTGGGGCCGCACGCACCGCGACTACCGCCGCTTCTCACCTTGGGCGGCGCGCCGCGACCCGCTCCATGATGGGCGGCTCCTCGAGCGTGATTGCTTCGCGCAGCCCGAACCACGTGCCGCAAGGACTGCCGCAACCCCTTGGGGTGTGGCTGTGTACCGCCAGCCATCGAGGGGGGTGAGAGCAACGTCCAATATTCACTATAGCAATGTTCACTATAGCAATGCACTGATTGGGGGACCGCTGCCATACGTGCCTGTGTACTACTCGTTCCCTGCGTCACCTTTTGCGTCGTGGCCCGCCTACTGGTAGTCTTGGTAGATTTTGAGAGTTGATTTAGTAGGTTTTGAGTAGATTCTGTGGATTGGGTTGTAGATTGCGTAGGGCGGTAGTAGTGAACAACGCGTAAATCTCACTGGAATATTTGCACGTGGCCTTCGTTGTTCGTGAAGAATGTTGCTCGTTGGGAGCTCGTGAGCCACCCCTTGCTCTCCTGGAATGCCTCCCAGAGTGAACCGTGCTGGGCCAGCGCCCGGAAGAACCTGTTCGGGAACAGCGTGCCATAGGTGTCCCCCCCGGGAAGGCTCGCTGCGAGCGCGTACTTGCAAGGCCAGAGGAACGATTGGGCGAAGTCGTAGCTGCTGCACTGGTCCGCGATGAGCACCCGTCTGTGCGCGGGCACGTTGCGCACGAGGTCGGCGAGCTCGTAACTGTAGAGTCTGCCGTCCGCGAGTTCGAGGAACGGGTCATTACGGCCTTCAATGCCGCCGTGTCCTGTTGTGTAGATGAGGAGGGTGTCGGCTTCAATGTTGAGTCCTCGCTCAATATCTGCCCTGACGACGTGCTCGGCGAGCGTCTGCCTCGAGAAGCCAAAGCGGGACAAGCACTTATTCGCTGCCCGGATGTTGCTGTGGTGCCAGTACGACGTTTTTGGTGCGAGGATGAGTGCGTGCTTGCTTCCCGGCACATTCAGCTGCATAATCCGGGAATGAGTGAGGGGTTTTTAATCATTACTCGCAAAAGACGGCAAAGTGTTAAATAAAAGCTCTGGAGAATCACTGTCATGGACCCGCAAGAGTTGAAGCGCACGACGCTCGCGCATTGTCTGCCGGAGAACGCGTTTCATGTACAGCGCGGCGATGTCATCACGAACATCTACGACCTCGCCAATTGTATCGAGTCGCTAAGCGAGGCGGAGTTCCGCCAGCACGTCGACCCTGAGGGGGAGTTCAATCACTTCGCTGACTGGATTCGCGGCGTGCTCGGCAATCCTGAGTTGGCGCGCGACTTGAACTATGACGCGAACCTACGCGACAAAGCGCATTACGTCAAGACGATACGTGACCACATCGCGTGGCTCGAGAGCGTCTAAGCTCACGCCGCGGCTTTGCAAAGGAATTTAAAGGCTTGCTTCTGAGAGAGGAGTATATGGCGGAGCGCATGAGCAATAAGGAGTTCGTCAAGCACCTGCAGGGCTGGCTTGCTCAACTCAAGATGGGCGTGGTTCCGAACATCCCCTGGCAACGAGTAGTGGTTGATCGTGCGTGGGTTGACATCGTGCATCCTGGCTCGGCAAGACACAAGGATTTCGATCTCGCCGTCTTCTTCCTGGAACCTGAGATTGAGCTAAAGGCGGTGGCGAGTTCGCGCCACGCAAAGTTCAACCGCGTCGTCCTCAGGTTCGTGCATAAGAGCCACTTGCTTCGTCACGCGGACACTGAGCTCTCCCGTGACGTCGAGGTCGCGTTCTATCCGTTGAAGAGCCAGCGGGCGCCGGACAAGCCGGGCACGGACTTCCTTGTTAGCTTCCCTGAAGCGGGGGATTTCGCCGTGCGCGTCTCGTTCGAATAAGTTTACTGGTGGTGGGACTCGTAGACAAACGCGAGGTCGATGCCTGCCTCATCTGGACGTAGGCCTTGCTCCACTGCTTGTGGGTCGGCCATTGCATAGGTGTCTCTCAATTCCAGAGGGAGGGGTCTCCGGTCGAGTTCATACCGCAACAAAGGAGATTTTTCCAGGGGTATCGTACGCATGGTATCACCTGATACTTGTTAAGGGTAAAATAATATATAAATATTTCTATTTTTCACAACTATACAGTGGTATCAATTAAGATGTTCTTGGAAGCAGCAAAGCTACGAGATCAGACTATAAGGCAGGAAAGAAACGAAAGGGGTTTTATTTCAGCGCGGCCTGGAGCTCGCTGATTCGGTCTTTGAGGAACTCAACCGTGCGCGTGTTGTCCTGCTGCTGGAGGATATTGCCGCACTCAGGACACGTAAAGTTCTGTTCCATGCCCTCATCAAAGTCCATGCGGACGCAGGCATTAGGGCAGAGGTAGAACTGCTGAGCAGTCTCTGCCGCGAGGCGCTGCTGCATCTTCTCGAGCTTCTCCTCGTCCATCTTCCGCTTCAAGTGCGGCACGATGCGCTCGTTGAGATCCCAGTAGCAGATATACCATCCCTTGATGCGGTCTTTCTTCCTGATGAAGCTCACGATGTTGTGCTCGAGCAGCTTGTACAGGATGTGCCGCGTTTCGTTGATCTCGAGACCGAGCTCTTCGGCGATGATGAACTCGCTGATGCGCGTCTTCCCCCTGAGGAACTCGATGATGGGAAGCGCGTGCTCTCCGACGAGCTCAGTGATCACCTCCGCGGTCAGCTTCTTTGTTGGTTTCGTTAATGTGAGTTTTTGTGCCATTATTTTTCCTCCTGTGCCTACCACCCGGTTGCGTATGAGTGAAGGCGCCGATGCCGTTGCGACACCCTTTGCCGCGTTTCCGCGACCCCCGTAAACAGGTATTCCTGTGATTTGGGGTATTTAAGCTTTGCGCATGTCATTTCCCTGAAGCGTATACTGGTGCACGACGATTGTGAGATTTCCCCGCTTCCCGCGCAGAGATTGTTGGCAAGAAGCCCGAACTTTTGTCGGCCGAGGTTCTCGACGAGAAAAGAGACATCACCGACGGAAAACAGCAAGATTTATAAAGGAGTATTGCGGGAAGAACCACAATAAAGTCATGTTTCAAAGAGATGGTGAGGTGACCTTTAATGAAATTGAGTAAAAGAGCTTCTCTTGAAATCGGCGTGAACACTATCGTGATTCTCGTCATCGCAATGATTCTCATGGCGCTGGCCATCGGCTTCGTCAGGGGCATCTTTACGCGGGCGAGCGCGGTCCCCGACGTTATCGACCC
>RFKA01000037.1 GCA_003694385.1 Candidatus Woesearchaeota archaeon
ATTACGCGGCTCCACGCAGTCGTGTATGGGGGCGCGGCGGCGCGGGAAACCTTCGAGCGCCTCGCGCAGCTCCAGATGCCAGCGAGCAAAACCATTGAAGGGTAACTTCCTGAAAACATGGGCTGGGAAAAAGAACTAGCGAACAGCATTACGTCACCTGAAGAACTGTCATCGTATCTCAATCTCTCCCCTGGGGAACAGCGAGGGATTGAAGAAGTAGTCAAGCTCCACCCGATGCGTATCCCGCGCTACTACCTCAACCTCATCGACCCCAAAGACCCCTATGACCCCATCAGGAAGCTCATCGTGCCTTCAATCGCGGAGCTCTCGACAGAGGGAGAGTACGACACAAGTGGCGAGCAAGAGAACACGAAGGGCCCGGGGCTCCAGCACAAGTATGCTCAGACAGCGCTCGTCCTCGCCACGAACCAGTGTGCGGCGTACTGCCGTCATTGTTTCCGGAAGCGGCTCGTCGGCCTGCCGAACAGGGAGATTCTCAATCGCTTTGATGATGCAGCGCGCTATATTGAGCAGCATCATGAAATAACGAATGTCCTCATCAGTGGCGGCGATCCTTTCGTGTTGAGGACGGAGGTCATCAGGGGTTTCCTCTCCCGCCTCGATACGATTCCCCACTTACAGTTCATTCGCTTCGGGACGCGCACACCCGCGACGTTCCCACAACGCATCACTCGTGATTCATCACTAACTACGCTGCTGAAGGAGTACTCACGCCCAGACCGGCGGCTCTATGTCATCACGCACTTCAACCACCCGCGAGAGCTCACACAGGAAGCACGGGAGGCCGCGGCGCGCATCCAAGATGCTGGCGTGCTCATGTATAATCAGGCGGTGCTCCTCCGCGGCGTGAACGATTCGAGTGTCGTGCTGAGCGACCTCCTCAACAAACTCGTAGGGAGCGGCATTACTCCGTACTACGTATTCCAGTGCCGCCCCGTTAAACGCGTGAAAGAGCAGTTCCAGGTGCCTTTCAGCGAGGGCATCCCCATCATTGAAGGAGCAAGAGCCCGTTGTAGCGGCCCAAGTAAAGGGTTCACGTTTGCGATGTCCCACCGCTTAGGGAAAATCCAGATCCTTGGCCTCAGGGACGATGAGATATTCTTCAAGTTCCACGAGGCAAAACACCCTGTTGACGCTGGGCGCTTCTTCAGCAGGCGCTTGCTGAAGGGCGCGGGGTGGCTCGATGACCTGACTGAAGAGAGTGAGCGCTCAACCAACCCGCTCTCGTGAGCTGCTCACGCAGCGAGGGCGAGACGCCCCCAGTCTTTGCCGCGCTGCACGCTTTTCTCTTTGCGGAGTCTCAGCTTCAAGCGAGCCAGGCACTGCGTGACCGCCTGCTGCACTGTTGCGCCTTCCCCAACGAGTTGGATGTTTAACGTGCTGGTGTAGAGCCTTATTCTGCACTGCAAGAGGGAGTGCTTCCTTCTCGCGATGGAGCGAAGGTACGCAAAGAGGTGCCCAGTGCCCAACTCGGCTCTGTGCCGCGTGACGAACGAGACGAGCCGCTCTTTCACTGCGGCCCGCTCAGCTGCTCCAGCGCGGGAGGAGACCTGTACCCGTACAGGAGCTGTTGCACTGTCGCGCGCGTTCAGGATGTGCTCGAGGATATCGCGCTTCGTAATCATGCCAATGGGGAGTCGCGCCTCATCGACAACGATGACTCCCCCGATACCCTCTTCTCTCATCGTCGTGATGACCTGCCTGATAGGGTCGTCTTTTGTTACGGTTTCGACTGTAGAGGACATAACAGCCTCAACTGGCAGCGTGAAGAGGGGGCGTTTCTCGTCCATCGTCGCGAAAATGTCTGTTTCGTTATCCATCGCGATGGCTTTCTGGACGAGGTCATGCATGGAAACGACGCCAACGAGCACGCCTTCACTTACGACGGGCAAGCGGGAGATATGGTGGTTCCTGAAGATTATTGCTACGGAGTACAGTGTGTCCTGGGGGGAGCAGACGAGGATATCTCTTGTCATCATCGTTTCAGCTTTTGTCTCACCGAAGAGTTTCGGCGCGACCGCCGCGAGGATTGACTCGGCACTGACAACGCCAAGAAGTTTCTCATCTCGGAAGACAGGCAGTTGGAATGCGTCATTCTCAATCATGAGTCTTACGCACTCGACGAGGCGCTCTTTGGGGGCGACCTTCGGCGCGTGGGTCACGAGTCGTTTCACTTTCGCCGTCCCCTTGAGGCCACTCCGGATGATGGCGCGGTGGGTGAGGGACCCTTTGTATGTTTCTTCGTCGTAGACGAAGAGAACGTCGGTTTCGCCGTCGAAGAGTGCGACGGCTTTTGTGAGTGGCTCGTTGGCCTGCACGGTTTTGTAGCGTTGCGTCATTGCGTCGTTTGCGGTTAGCGAGAGTACCATGGTGTATCACCTCCGTTATGCAGAGTGAGCACGATGCGCCACAACGTACTACTCATACTCACTGCTTCTTCTTTGCCGAGCTCAGGACCTCGGCTTTCTTGTTCGCTGCCTGGATTTTCTTGAAGGCCTCTGCGAAGTGCGTTTCGCTCACGAGCGCTTTCGTATTCTTTCCCGCTTTGTGCTGGCGCATGGCTTCCATGCCTGCTTCTCGGCAGAGGGCCTCAATGTCGGCGCCCGACCAACCAGCGGTCTTGTCCGCCCACTGTTCGAGCTTGACGTTCTTATCCAAGGGCATGTGCTTCGTGTGCACCTTGAAGATTTCCACGCGTGACTGCTTATCAGGCATGGGTATCTCAATCTTAAGGTCGATGCGCCCTGGACGGAGCAGGGCCTCATCGATAAGCTCGGGCCTGTTCGTCGCGGCGATGATAGCAACACGCTCGAGCTCCTCTACACCGTCAATTTCATTCAGCAATTGGTTGACCATGCGCTCGGTCGCATCAGTCAGTGAGCTCCCTCGCGCTTTTGAGATGCTATCGAACTCGTCGAAGAAGATGATGGCTGGTGCGACTTGGCGTGCTTTGCTAAAGATTTCCCTGATGTGCTTTTCTGACTCCCCCACCCATTTCGAGATCAATGATGGGCCCTTCACGGCGATGAAGTTCGCGTCTGCTTCATTCGCAACGGCTTTCGCGAGCAGGGTCTTCCCCGTACCGGGGGGGCCATAGAGCAAGATGCCTTTGGCTGGTTTGATGCCGAATTTCTTGAAGCTCTCAGGGTCTTTGAGGGGCCACTCGACAACCTCCTTGATTTTCTCCTTGACCTGCGTCAGGCCCCCGACATCCTCCCATTTCGTGTGGGGCTTCCTAATGAGCACCTCACGCATCGCGGATGGCTCCACCATCATGAGCGCCTCTTGGAAGTGCTTCGCCGTGACGACGAGCTTGTCCAGAACATTCGCAGGGACTTTCTCCTTGAACGTCTGGAGGCTCTTCATATATGGCTTGAGCGCTTTCATCGCTGCTTCCTTGCAAAGGACTTCGAGGTCGGCGCCTGTATAGCCGAGTGTCTTCCGCGCGAGGTAGTCTAGCGAGACATCTTTTGCGAGCGGCATACCGCGCGTATGAATCTGCAGGATCTCTTTCCGCCCCTTTTCATCTGGGGGGTTGATGCGGAGCTCTCTATCGAAGCGTCCGGGGCGGCGCAGTGCCGGGTCGACATCGTCGGGCCTGTTTGTCGCAGCCATCACGACGACTTGCCCCCTGCTCCTCAAGCCATCCATGAGCGTGAGGAGCTGGGCAACGACTCTGCGCTCGACTTCCCCTTTCGCCTCTTCTCGTTTCGGAGCAATCGCGTCAATTTCATCTATGAAGATGACGCTTGGCGCGTTCTTCTCCGCTTCTTCAAAGATTTCCCTGAGCTGCTTCTCTGATTCACCGTAGTATTTGCTGATGATTTCCGGTCCTGCTATCGAGTAGAAATGCGATTCTGTCTCCGAGGCGACGGCTTTCGCGAGCAGGGTCTTCCCCGTACCGGGGGGGCCGGAGAGCAGCACACCTTTTGGCGCACCGATTCCCATCTTCTGGAATACTTCAGGGTGTCGCATGGGGATCTCGACCATTTCCCTGATGAGTTCCACTTCATCATGGAGCCCGCCAATATCCTCGTAGGTGACATCTGGAATTCGGAGTGATTCCGCTTTCACGACTTTCTCAGAGACAGTGATTTGCGTGCGCGGAGTCACCTTTACGACTTTGTTGGGCGTGACAGCACTCACGACGTAGTGGAGTTGATTACCCATGATGTCTATGGCGAGCTTCTGGTTTTTGAGAAGTGGGCGGTCGAGGAGTTTGTTGTGAAAGTAAGGTGTTGGGTCGCCGCTGAAGCGGACTTGTTCGATGGGTGAGAGGGTAATGGTTTGCGCCTCTACCCACTCCGCGACCTTACAAATAACTTCTTCTCCTATGGAGACGCCTGCATTGAATCGGATGATGCCGTCCATCCGGGCAACTTTTAATCCTTCATCCTCTGGTTTTGCTCTCCAGGCTGTGGCGACTGCGCGTTGTTTCCCCTTAATCTCTATGATGTCTCCTGCTTCGATGCCGAGTTCGTCCATGACGTCGCCGGGCAGCCTCACGATGCCGCGGCCCACGTCCATTTGTAATGCTTCTGCAACGGTGAGCTTGATGCCTTCAGTCATGATTATCCCTCCTTGTGATAGTTTGGTGATTAGGTCATATCCATCTTTTTGGTGGCTGAAAAAAATGGTGGAAAAAGTTGTTTTAGTCTACGGAGATGCGTTTTGCTTTTCTCTTTGATTCAACTTTTGGCATCCGGAGTTCCAGGACGCCGTTTTTGTAACTGGCTTTGATGTTGTCTATGTCGACTCCGTCGGGTACGGGGATGAAGCGGTAGAAGCCCGCATAGCTTCTCTCGAGACGGTACATCCCTTTCTTCTTCTCCTCCTTCTCGTCTTTCTTCTCTACTTTGATTTCGACTCCGTCATCTGTCGCGTTGATTTGTATGTCCTTCTTTTCGACTCCAGGCAGCTCGACGGTTGCGACCAACTCACTGTCCGTTTCGGAGAGGTCCATGAGGGCTTGCCGATAGTTACTGCTCACGATGTCCGTTCCTGGGCCGGTGAGCTGCGGCACGCCACCCCACGCTTCTCGAGCGAAGAGGTCCCCGAAGAGTCGCTCCATCTCGCTCTGCATCCTCCGCAGGTCATCCCAGATATTCCATCGTTGAACCATTGCGATCACCTCCGTTATGTTGTTAGCTGAACCAACCGTTGAGTTAAGCTCAACAATAATAATATAACATAATTAATATTTAAACTTTTCTATTTTAGTCAAAATAATAAAAGTTAAAATGAAGTTTATTCATTATTTTTGGAAAAATTTAAATAATTGTTTGCATATTAAAAGTTGTATGGCACAGCAGATAATCCTACGAGACTTGCAACGACCTAAGAAAGCAAACATTGACGAAGATATCGGCTGGCTCGGCAGCAGCCTCGGCTTTGTCTCGCGGAAGGATACAGCCCACATGATGAGGCAAATCCTCAAGCGCGTACTCACAGGTATCGCGGAAGAGGAAGGCATCTCGACGGAAAGGCTGGCAAGAGAGCTTAACATTGCAATACAGCGTGTCAACTACCACGTACGGTGCTTGGTCGATGCAGGGTTCCTCTACAGGAGAAAGAAACGCATCTTCTTGCGGCAGGGAAGTGTCCGGGCCGCGGTCGAGGAAATACGGAAGGACGCAAATAGAATGTTTGACAACCTCCTGGTAATTGCGGACGACATTGACCGTTCCCTCGGCCTGAAGAACAGAAACCGTCTCCGCTAACACCTGCACAAAGAACATTTGGAGGAATTCTCCACCTAAACCATGGATGAGGTGTTGGCTGCGCCGTCACGCCAGAGGTAAGAGAGCCCCACACCAAAAGCATCCACTCGGCGATTATTCATCGCTCCACTAGTCGCATCTATGAAATTATCCCCGCGCCGGAGACAGACGCCTAAAACCACCAAGTACGAGCTGAGGAGTCAGAGGGGTCTGTTCCCTAGCCCTACGCACACCTCTTCACTCATGCGACAGTGCTGCAAGGAAGAGCGGGCTGGGGGTCTGGGAAAGACTACGAGTAGTAACTCGTACGATAGATTTTGTCCAACATAAAAGAAGAGTGGGATTCAATCGATTCCCCAAAGCGATCCTCCATTTCTTCGATGATGGCATAGAACTGCTCGGGGGACTCAACCTCGATTGTCGGCTCGAGGTTCCACTGAGCGAGAACTTCACGGACACTGACCGTGTTCGGTTGCGTGTGGAAGTAGTCAAAGAACCGCTTCTTATGCGCACTATTCTTCAGACGAATAAGCAGCTTGTACGTTGTCAAGCCCAGCTTCTCAAGGTCTATCGCAACCGTGTATTTCTGCACGATGCCTTGTTGCTCCAAGTTCCTGATGCGATAGGCCACAGTCTTCGGTGTTGAACCAACGATTTCTGCTATGCGCCGAAGGCTTTGGCGTGCGTTTCGAGCAAGCTCGGAGAGTATCGCTTCGTCGAGTGCATCAGTTTCCTCCTTTCCCGGCGCGTCCACCTGTTGCGCAAGGTGGATGTTTTTCCCTACAAGGTATTTCCTCCCGAAGAAATACGTCTCTATGGTGAATGATAAGGAAGACGTAGCGAGGTAAGGCGCATAGGCATTGAAGACATGATTCTTGAATGCATTAAGCTCATACACGTCATTGACGACAACACCGATGAGGAAATCCCATGAGCCCCTGCACGACGCGAGCTCGCTCGCTTCGGGGAGCCGCTGCAAGTAGTGGAGTATCTCCTGCTTCAAGGGACGCGTGACATTGCGGAATTTCAGGTAGAACTCGGCATGCATCTTCCCCCTCTTTGCGAGGCTCACGATAGAAGGATAGCCCTTGATGATGCCTTTTGCCTCCAGTTGCTGGATACGATAATGCACAGATTCTTTTTTTATCCGGGCTCGTTTCCCGATTGAAGAGAGTGTTTGGCGAGAGTTACAGTCCAGTTCACACAATATTACTCGTTCAGTTTTATGCAAGTCCATATTAAACAATAAAATAGACTTATTTAAATGGATTTTCCTTTTGTTAGAATTCTTGTAAGAAAGAGTTAAGTAAAAAGGGTTGTTAGCTACAGTGAAACGGAACAGTTTCAGGAGTGGAAAAGCAGCGTCACAGAACACCGCACGCGGCCTGATTAGGGCGCACCAACAGTGACCAGCGGAGAAGTGCAGACGGTACTAAGGAGGCGAGATGATGTACGGATACAAGAAGACAGTAAACAGGGGGTACGAAGAAGCAGTCCGGAAGACAAAAGAAGAACTGCAAAAAGAGGGTTTTGGCGTGCTCACAGAAATAGATGTAAGAGCGACGCTAAAAAAGAAGCTCGGCGTTGATTTCGATAACTACCTCATCCTCGGCGCCTGCAACCCGCCATTTGCCCACAAGGCCCTGCAGGCAGAGCGCGACATCGGCCTCATGCTCCCCTGTAATGTCGTCGTCGCAGAGCATGAAGGACGTACAAGCGTGTCGGCAATCTTGCCGTCAGTCGCGATGAGCATGATTGAGAACGAGGAACTGAAGAGTATCGCAGTGACTGTTGAGGAGAAGCTGAAGAAGGTCATCGATAGTGTTTGAAGGTGAATGCAAGGAGGTAAGAACATGGGTTGTTGCTGCAAAGAGGAGAAAAAAAGCAAGGGGAAAGATTGTTGCAAAGAAGCAGGTGATGAAGAGCACACGTGCTGTCAATGAGTCCTGGCAAAGAACAAGACGGCTTGAAAGACCCTGTGTGCGGCATGGCCGTCGACCCTAACAAAGCGCCATACATGCTTCAGCAAAAAGGGAAGAAGTTCTACTTTTGCAGTAAGCACTGCTTCCAAGCATTCAGTGCAAAACAAGACGCATCCAGAGAGAAGCACGCAGTTACTCCTGCGAGCAAGGCACAGAGTGTTTCATTCGCCATAAAAGGTATGAGCTGTGCAAGCTGCGCCCGGACAATCGAAAAGGCTCTTGCCAAGCTCGATGGGGTGAAGGACGCGACCGTGAACTTCGCCACCGAAACTTGCCACGTGGTCTTCGAGGGCAAGAGCGACCCCGAGTGCATCGCACAAGTAATCCGAGATGCCGGCTACATACCCATTGATTCGCAGTACCGGCAAGCAACATTCACCGTCATAGGCATGAGCTCCGATCACTGCGCAGGTATCGTCAAGGAAACACTAGAGAAATTCGAAGGGGTGAAAAACGTCGAGACGAACTACGCAAACGCGTACGCGAGATTCTCGTACGACCCCTCGGTCGTGAAGCTCACAGAGCTCAAGAAAGCCATAGATGGTGCGGGGTATACGGCGACACTGCTCGATGAGTCTGACGATCCACTTGAGAAAGAGGAGGAAGCCAAAGAGAAAGAGATTGTAATGCTGAAGAAAAAACTCTTGCTCTCTGTCGCGTTCGCCCTTCCTGTGTTTTACTTAGCAATGGCCGAGCTCATCAGCAAGTATTTGATCCCCCCTTTCCTCCGTCCAGAAGCGTTCCCGCTGCGCTTCGCCCTCGTGCAGTTGCTGCTCTCCATCCCTATCATCATTGCTGGCCACAAATTCTACACGGTTGGCTTCAGGAATCTCGTGAAGCGCACGCCGAACATGGATTCGCTCATCGCCCTGGGAACCTCTGCCGCCTACCTGTATGGGCTCTATGCAGTGTTCGAGATTCTCATGGGCAATGAAGCGTACGTGAAGAGCCTCTATTTCGAGACTGCAGGAGTCATCATCACCCTCATCCTGCTCGGGAAGTACTTGGAAGCCTTAGCGAAGGGGAAGACTTCAGAGGCTATCAAGAAGCTCATGGGTCTCGCACCCAAAACCGCGCTTGTCGTGCGCGACGGGAAAGAACAAGAAGTCCCTGTCGCGGAGCTCGAAGTTGGCGACCTCATCATCGTCCGGCCTGGAGAGAAGATACCTGTAGATGGGATTATCGCTGAGGGAGCGAGCAGCGTCGACGAGAGCATGATTACTGGGGAGAGCATACCCGTCGATAAGAAGAAAGGAGACACTGTTATTGGCGCCACAATCAACGTTTCTGGCGTGATACGGTTCACGGCGACAAAAGTAGGGAAAGAGACTGCGCTCGCACAGATTATCAAGCTCGTTCAGGAGGCCCAAGGGTCGAAGGCACCCATCGCCAGACTCGCCGACATCATCTCAGGATACTTCGTCTGGGCAGTCATGGCTATCGCACTCCTGAGTTTCAGCGTGTGGTACCTGCTTGGTTTTGGCTTCCTTTTCTCACTAACCGTACTCATCGCCGTACTCATTATCGCGTGCCCCTGCGCACTCGGCCTGGCGACCCCCACATCCATCATGGTCGGGACGGGCCTGGGCGCAGAGCAGGGGATTCTCATCAAAAGCGCCGAGGCACTCGAGCAAGCACAGAAAATCACTGCAGTCATCCTTGACAAGACGGGAACGGTCACAACCGGCACGCCTGAGCTCACGAACATAAAGAGTTTCTCAAAACTGAAGGAAGACGACATTCTGCGCATCGCCTCTTCGATCGAGAAGAACTCCCAGCACCCCGTTGCTGAAGCAATTGTGGCCGGTGCAAAGAAGCGAAAGGTGCGTATCGGAAACGCTGAAGCGTTCAGAGAGCTTCCGGGGCGCGGCCTCCAGGGGACGCTGCGAGGAACGCGCTATTTCGTCGGGAACCGCAAGTTACTCGAGGAAAACAACATCGATTTCGAGCAGCACAACAAGACCATTCATGCCTTGGAGGAACAGGGCAACACCGTTATGTTTCTCGCCAATACGAAAACGCTCCTCGGCATTATCAGCGTTGCAGACACCGTCAAACCAACGTCCCGACAAGCGATAGCGGAGCTCAACAAAGAGGGAATAAGCGTCTACTTGATAACAGGCGATAATGAGCGGACCGCGAAAGCAATAGCACAGCAAACAGGCATCGACCCTGAGAAGGTGTTTGCTCAGGTCATGCCCGAGGACAAGGCAGAGCACGTACGGCGGTTGCAAGAGAAAGGATTTGTTGTCGCAATGGTTGGGGACGGGATTAATGATGCACCCGCACTGGCGCAGGCCGACATCGGCATCGCGATCGGCGCAGGGACCGATGTCGCTATTGAGAGCGCAGACGTCGTCCTCATGAAGAGCGATCTCCGCGATGTGAACAAGGCCATAAGGCTGAGTAGAGCGACAATGAAGAACATCAAGCAGAACCTGTTCCTGTCGTTCGTGTATAACGCCGCGGGCATTCCTGTGGCAGCGGGGGCCCTCTACCCTCTCCTCGGTTTCCTCCTGAGCCCCATCATCGCCGCAGGAGCGATGACGGCAAGCTCAGTCAGCGTCGTCACGAATGCATTAAGGCTCAAAAGCATAAAGCTCTGAACTTGGCCCCGCCACCGCTCTGCCCCAGCAAGACTGCAAGCACCCTGCACAGGGTAGAGGAAGACAGCGGTTGCTGGATATGATTCGAGAGTCCCCACTCTTCTCCCTCATCATAGTGCTCTTTTCATGGTGGAGAACTGAAAACGAACGAATTAATCGTTGTCGACCCGTGGCGCGAGGATGAATGCGAGCTGCATCTTGTCTTTCACGGTGTAGTCGAGCCTGAGGGGGTAGTCCTTGCTAAACTGTACGGTGACGGTATCGGCGAGCTTCGCTCCCTGAATCATCTTCTTGAGGTACTCGATGCTGTACTTACTCCGCGTCTCTTCTTTTGCATCGATGCTTGTCTCATCGTCGGCCTTCAGTTCGACTTCGGCTGTGCTGAGGTCGTTGCTCGAGCTGATCGTAAAAGCCTTTTCATCAGCGGAGAAGACAACGCTCTCGCCAATGATATCAACATCCTCGATTGCGTCGTTGATTGTGCTCGCGGCTGTCGTGACGGTCACGTTGAATTTGAGGTCGGGGACTTTCTGTTCGCGCTCCTCAATATCGATGAGGGGCAGCTGGAACGTACGAGTGCTCTTTCCCTTCAGCGTCACTTTGAGCTTCGCGTCGGGATTCTCGAGCGTGAGGGTGTCGGCTGGCTTCACCCGGCGCAGGACTTGCTTGAGGTCATTGAGGTTGAGCGCGATGACGGTGTCTTTCTTCACCTCGTACTCGATGAAGCTGCTGCTGAGGAGCGTGAAGAGGACCATCGCAACGTTTGCGGGATCCATTGCGACGAGCTCGAGCCCATTACTCGTGACCTTGAATCGCACCTCGGTGACGAGGTCAGCAATGGCACTAATGGAGTCTTTCAGGAATTTCGTATCGGCTAGTGTGAGTTTCATGGGTACCCCTCTGCCACAGGGAGAAGAGGAAGTTATTTTAAAGCTTTCCCGACCGAGGGCGGCACGAGCGCGAGAGGCCACAAGACGGTGAGCATTCCTCTCAGAGGTAGCTTGACAGGCCCACTTCGGCAAAGACGTCACTCTGTCACCACGAGGAGCGGTCTCTTGACGCAGTTTGTCTCTGCACCAGGGCCGCCGAAGCCTGCCGGTATTGCTGCAGAGAGGACTTTGTCCGTGGGTGGCGCGTTGCGTAGCGTCGGAGCTCCATGGAACGCTGACGCGGGACTTTACTTGACTCTGACGCGCTCGCCGTTCCTGACGATGCGGATCTGTTCAGGTTTGTAGCCTACCTCGAGTGCGAGTTCTTTGAACGCTCCCAGCCCTTTCATCTCCGCGTGTGTTGGAATGATATGCTTGGGCTTGAGGGTGTTCAGCAAATCACGGTGGTCTTCCCGCGCCCCGTGGCCAGAGACGTGGATATCCGTGAAGATGCGCACGTGCTGTGCTTGGAGCTCGTTCTCAAGGCGCTTCCTATTCTCTATCGTGACGGGTACGGGAATCATCTTGCAGCTGAAGATAACGATGTCGTTATCCGTGAGCGGCAAGAGTCGCTGGTTGACTATGCGTGCCAGCGTCGCCTTCGGTTCTCCCTGGTTCCCTGTCGCGACGAAGAGGTAGCGTTCGGGGTTCTTGATGCGCTTGAGGTACGGTTTCACCTTGTTGCCGTAGCCGACGATCTCGACGTCGCTGAAGTCCGCGATGCCAACATCCTGTGCGGCCTCTACATACTTGCGGAGGCTGCGGCCGAGGAAGACGGGCTTGCGTTTCATCATCTTCGCGACATTCACGATGGCGCGGAGGCGCGCGATATGGCTACTGAACGTCGTGATGATAATCTTCGCCCCTTTGCTCTGCGTGCCGAGGAGTACGTCCTTGAGCATTTCTTCAGCTATCTTCTCGCTCGGCGTCTTAATGGGGTGCTCTGCATAGAGTGTGTCGAGAATAAGGTAGTCGACCGTTCCGGCAAGCTCCCTGAGGCGAGCATAGTTTGGTTTCGGGCCGAGCGTTGGGTTGTTGTCGAGCTTGAAGTCATTGCAGTACAAGACTTTCCCGTACGGCGTATGAATGAGAATCATCACTGTCTGCGGCGTGCTGTGCGTGACGGAGATGAACTCTGCCTGTATCTTGTCGGTGAGGACGAAACGGTCATTCACGTCGTGTGCGACGAGCCGCCCACGAGGGTGGCGTCGCTCGTCTTCGTACATACGGCGCACGAGCTCTGTCGTGAAGGGGGTGGCGTGAATATCGCAATCGAATCTGTTCGCGAGGTAGGGGACGGCGCCGATGTGGTCGAGGTGGGCGTGCGTCAGTAAGATCCCAACAACGTTCTTCTTCTCTTTTCCGAGAATGTTCACATCGGGTGCCGCGCCTATCTCGATGAGCTTTCTTCCTGAGATCTCGACAAGGTCGTCACTATCAGTGTATTCGATGTAACGGTCCATCATGAGGCCGAGGTCGAGAATGACAATCTCATCTTCGCAGCGTATGGCGACGCTGTTCCGCCCGACCTCGCTGAATCCGCCGAGCGGGATGATCTCCAGCTTTGTCGGGCCATTGTTCCGTCCCGGGTGTTGTCTTCGGGGTTGCTTAGGCCTCTGTTGTGTGTTTGTATTACTGTGCTTACGAAACTGTGTACTCATTGTATTTTCCTCCGAGAGAATGCGAAAATCGTTTGCCCGGGCCTCCCGGGCTGATCTTTCTCTCTCACGGCTCTCAGCCGTTCTTACCATTGCCGAATCACGACCAATTTATAAGCCTTTTGTATTTGTTTATAAATGATCGTTTTTCCTGAATAAAGAGGATTTGTTTGATGCGGGGGAAGGGGTGCCCACTAGCGTTCACGCCCTTCTCCCGACTAATGCGGGGGAAGGGATTCGAACCCCTGAACCCACTGAGGGACCGGATGGCCCAGTCATCGCGCGCTCGCGGCGCGCTCATCACTCAAGGACGCTTGAGTCCGGCGCGTTTGACCACTTCGCTACCCCCGCGGTCGGAGGAGGAGAAACAAGAAGGGTTTTTTAATGCTTTCAGAGTTTATTCAAGCGCTCTTCAATGAGGGAGAGGCTCTCCTGGAGCCTATCGAGTTCAGAAGTTTTTACTGGTTTCGGCTTTGTCCGGGGAGCAAGGGTTTCCGTGGGGAGAAACTGTTCAACTTCTTTCGTTGATCGTTCAGGGAGGAGCGCGTCAGCTTTGGTAAAGAGCTCACTGAGCTCGGAGAGGGTCTTTGCAAGTTGTTGCACAACGTCCATCTTTTGCTCCCTCATGTCGAGCATATGGTGGTAGGAAGAGAGGATGCCGAGGAAGTCCTTCGTCGTCTCAAGGATGGCGCGGCGCACCGCTGTCGCGTTATCAATCCGTACAAAGTAGGTCATCGTCCCAGTGTCTTCCCAATGTCTTTCGCGCGGTCTTGCGCATCGCTGAGCGCCGCCGCCCACGCTTTGAGCTCCTCTTCTTCTTCACGCTTCAGGTCTTGGAGTTGCTTGAGGAGCTCTTCAGCCTCGCGTATCTTCCCGTCGATTGAATCAAAAATCTTGGTGAGTTCGTCGTAGTGCTCAATCTTGACGAAAATAGGAGTTTCCATTCAATCACCTCGTTGTTTCAAGAGGATGTTATCCATACTGATGAGCTCGTGCTGGAGGGCATTCACTGCCTCAGCAAAGGTTACGTACGGCTGCTTCTGTGCCTCAAGTCGTTTTGTATATTGCTTAATCGCTCCTCGCGCTGTCGTGAGCTGTTGCTTCGCTATGCGGAGGTCTGCGAGGAGCGCTTGGTACTGTTCGAGGGGAAGATAGTCGCGTGGAGCGTCTTGCGGTGCCGTCTCCTGTTCCGCATCCGGCTCTTCCAGGGGTGGGAGTTCCATGGCATCGTCTGGTTGCGTTTCAAGCGGCGGCGTTTCGGGAGAGCTTCCCTCTTGTGCAGGAGCTGTTGTCGTCGGCTCGGTGGGTTGCTCAACAGGCGGTTTCCACTGCGCGTTCTCGTCTTTCTGTTGTACCCCTCCAGGTTTTTGGTCCTCGGCTTGGACTGCGGCAATATCGGCATCTGAGAATGTCGGTATCTCGCCCTCCGAGGATTCTGGAGATGGTTCTTGGAAAGCCTGCTCTTGGGGCTCGGGCGAGGCGGGCGCTTCGGCCGAAGGAGCGTCAGGAGGAGCTGCAGAAGGGGCCTCTGAAGGGGTGTCAGAAGAAGCATCAGTAGGTGCTGAGAAGGGCTCTTGTGAGCTGGGGGCTGCTGGCTGCGCATTCTCTTGAGCAGGGGGCTCTGGGGAGGGGGGTTTTTGGACGCTCGTGTCGAGGACGCTGTCGCGCATCCAGGGTGGCGTCTGCGCTGGCTCGACAGCAGAGGGCTCTCCATCACCCAGGTCATCAATGTGCGTTTCGTCGTGCGTATCCCCTGGCTTGGGAGGTGCAGGGGCTGGCGCAGCCTTCGCCTTCTTCTTGAAGAGGTTCATGAATCCCATACAGCCCTTCGTGAAGTCCTCCAAGAATTTATATAATACTTTCTCACTATTGCAGAATAGTCATTAGTTCTTTCCCGTCGACGAAGAGGTGATGTGATAGGGCGCGAGGATGCGATCGTAACGCTTGACTTGGGCGAGTTTTTCTCTGCTGTCTGCGTAGGCAGTATAGAGTGGTTCGCGAGGAACAACCTTGGCGCCGACTTTTTTATGGAGGTCTATACCCGCTCCTTTCGTGATGGGTGCGCCCGCCATGCGCGCGAGTTTCGCTATAGCTTTGTTATCAATTTCTCGCACGCGCCCACCCTTCGTAGCTCTGATAACGCAGCTGTGCCTACCGAGGCGAGGCTGCGCATGGGCCCCCTGCGCCGCGATGATTTCCTGCATTTTCTTCCACGCCTTCCCCGTATCGAGCACGTCTTTTGCGACAGTGTACCCTTCTCCTTTCGGCACGTGCCCTACGAACTCGAGGAGGTGCCCTGCGAGCATGAGGCTCTTCTCTCGCAGGTCGCGTGGCGCCCCGGGCTCCCCGCGAAGGACTTGGAGCGTGTCGCGCGCCTCGAGCACAGGGCCAACGCCGTTCCCAATGGGTTGGCGCCCGTCAGTGAGGACAACGGTGAGCTGCATGCCGAGGAGTTTCCCGATGCTCAGGAAATGCTGTCGAAGTTCTTCGGCACGCGCTTTCGTCGTTACTTTTGCTGTGCGGCCATAGGGGATATCAATAAGGACGTGCGTTGCGCTCACGCTGAACTTCTTGGCCATGACGCTGCTGAGCATGAGGCCGACGACGTCGAGGCTGAGTGGCTTCTCGATACGAATGATCTTGTCATCGGCGGGGGCGAGTCCGATCGCCCCACCCCACGTAATGCACGCCCCCACGCGCTGCATGACTTTCCGCATCTCGGGGAGTGTCAGCGAGACATTGCAGAGGACTTCCATCGTGTCTGCAGTTCCTGCGGGACTCGTGATTGCGCGGCTGCTCGTCTTGGGGATTGTGAGGCCGCATGCGGCGAGGATGGGAACGACGATGAGTGTGGTCCTGTTCCCAGGGATTCCGCCGATACAGTGCTTGTCCGCGACGGGGTATTTCTTCGTCTTGTAACGGCTTCCGTTCCTCGCGATTGCTTGCGTGAGGTATGAGGTTTCTTCGAGGCTGAGCTCGTTGAGTGCTGCTGCGCAGACGAAGTAAGTGAGCTCGACTTCAGTGAGGGCTCCCGCGACGATGTCTTTGACGATGCAGTCAAAGTCCCTCATCTGCAGGCGTACTCCTCGCATCTTCTGCTTAATAAGGTGAAGCGAGTCTGGTTTTGGCGCGGGGTGCACGGAGACGGTGTCGCCTGTCGAGACGCCGAGTTCCCGCGCTACTTCCGTGAAGAGGCCAAGCGTGCCGGCGCGCAGCGTCGTGCCGTCCGTAATATCTACGACCGCGATACACTGCCTCATGGGTGAGCGGGTTGTCTCAACTATGACGCGGTCTCCTGGGTGTAAGTCATACCTGAGCGCATCACGATTATTGATGGCGACAACTGTGGTGAATCCTGTCTCGAAAGGGATTGTTTTGACGCGTAGCTTCATATGTGGCACCTCTTGGTTAGCAAAGCGCAAAGCGTGAGATCGCGGTTAGTGAGATCGTGGTTAAATCGTGATTGCATCACCTACTGCGGGGCCGCGTGCATCAAACCCTTCTTGTTTCGCCCAGGCGAGGAGGTGGTCCACACTCTCCGGCTCGCCGTGCTGGATGATGAGGAGGCGGGGATTAATGGCTTTGATTGCCTGTTTGATGTCCTCTGTGTCTGCATGCCCACTAAAGTCGAATTTACGCACGGGGCACTTAACAAAGGTTTTCCAGCCGTCTATATAGACGCTGCCTTTCGTGAGGAGGCGGTAACCGGTCGTGCCCGGTACTTGGTAGCCGGTGAGGAACACTGCATTCGTGGGGTCATGCCAGAGCTGCTTGAGGTAAATCATTGCTGGGCCTCCCTGCAGCATGCCGCTTGTTGTGACAATGATGCCTGGACGAGTTTTTGCTGCGAGCATCCTGCGCTGCTGGCTCGAGATGAGCGTTGTGCGCTTCATGTACATCTCGTTGAGTATGTCTTTGTTACTGACATGGGTGCTCTGATGTAAGAGAATCTTGCGCGTCACTTCTTTCGCCATGCCGTCAAAGTAGATGGGACAAGGCCATTGTTCACGCGCGAGCAAGATGAGGATTTCTTGCGCCCTCCCCACCGCGAAGACGGGGACGAGGACGGTGCCGCCACGCTTGACAACGCGGCGGACGCTATCGAGAAAATCCCTTTCTAGTGCTGGACGTTTCGGGAGTTCTCGCGCGCCATACGTGCTCTCCGTAATGAGACAGTCTATCGGTCCGTACTCGGCAGCGATGCTCTGGTAATCAGCCGGGCGCATGAGCCGCGTCGTCCGCGTGTTAAAATCGCCCGTATAGAGGAGTCGTTTCCCGTCTACGTCGAGGAGGATGCTTGCGCTACCGGGGATGTGGCCTGCGTTGAGGAAACGAAACAGGACGTTCTTGAATCTGTAGAGTTTGTCCGGTTTCACGCGCCGCGCATCCTTGCGTACTTCTTTCAGGTCTACCTTGTCGAAAGCCGCGTGCAGGTGCTTGATGCGCGCAATCTTGTACGAGTCCTTCAAGAGTAAACGGGTGATAGCCAGTGTCTGGTGTGTACAAAAGATGGGGCAAGTAATGCCATAGTGCTCAATGAGTGGAAGGCCTCCACTGTGGTCGAGGTGGGCGTGGCTCAGGAATATTGCATCGACGCGCTTGCTGCTCGCGAAGAGCTTGTCGGGGTATGCGAAGCCATCGTGTGTGAACTTCACCCCGCAATCCAAGAGATAGTTTCCTTGTGCTGTTTGTACTTCAATACAGCTACGGCCAACTTCTCTCGCGGCGCCGTGGAAGATGCATTTCATGCTCACTGAACTTCCCGCAACGAGAGTTTATTTAAAAGTTGTGAAAAGGTTTCGATGAGCGGCGGAAGCGTCACAGAAAAAACTGACAAAGCCTTTTCTTCCTCTAAGGCGCGCGGGGAACTCATGAGCATCTCGACCTCTGTTCCTCCTCTGGCATCCTCAGGGTTCAGGCGGGGTGGGACGAAGTCTTCACTGACGAATTCGCTGAAACAGTTGAGGAGCGCGGTCTTCTCGAGGTGGAGAATCCTCCTGTTCCTTTGCCCTTTGCTCCTCACCACCTCATTCGTTGAGGCAACGAGCATCACTGAGGTGCTCTATGACGCTCCCGGGAGCGACAACAATCACGAGTTTGTCGAAGTGCTAACAACGGAGAACCTTACGGGATGGGTTATAGGCGACGCAGAGAGCAACGACACACTCCGCTTGCTCCAACCCGCAAAGAACACTAGCGCAAGGAATGGTTCGACGACCTACGCACTCATCGTCGAAGAGGGGTTCAATGATTCGAGTCTCGCGTGCGCACTCTATAGCGCGGGAGCAACCATTGGAAACGGTTTAGGGAATAGCGGGGATACAGTGAAGCTCTACGCCCCGAATGGCACACTCGTCGATGAGAAGACGTATGACGCATCACTCGGTGCGGGGAATGGGCATTCAATCGTATGGAATGGTTCTTGGAAAGAGAGCGCGGCAATTGGTGGCTCGCCATGCAGTGCCGAGCCCCCAGCAGCTGAGCCGGCCAATCCTGAAGAAGACGTGGTGGTGCGGCAACGCATCACGAGGGGGTTCCAGGGCGAGCGCGTCGGACCAGTCTTCACGATTGAGAACACATCGTACGTGCAGGGGAATACGACGGCGCTTACCGCACAGTTCTGGGTGCAAGAGAACGGGTCGGTCCTCGTGAACGAGACGGTGTCTCTCAGCGTGAAGCGGCAAACAAGTTATGGCACGTTTGTGCTCGCCCGAGAGGGTTTCTTCACGGTGTGCACCGCTGTTGCAGGGCGACGCCTTTGCGGCAACCTCTCACTCAGGCCGCTGCCCTGCAATGTGAGTTTCACGCTTACTGTTCCGCCGTTGCTCTCAGCAGGGGAGAGCATCACAATCGACCATAACGTGTCCGGCGTGAG
>RFKA01000038.1 GCA_003694385.1 Candidatus Woesearchaeota archaeon
CTCAACAACCTCCTCGGGAGGAACAGCAATGTACTTAATGGGCTTCCCAATCTTCATCACAATAAACCCTTTCTTCTCAAGCGACTCAAGAACATCATACGAACGCGAACGAGGAACATTCGCAATATCACTCAACTCACCAGCAGTACTCACACCACGAGAAAGGAGCGCAGTCCATATCTTCACTTCGTACAAGTTCAGCCCGAAGAATCGTCGTAGCTTTGTCAGAAACTCGTCTCGTACTATCATTCACTTCTACCCCCATTATGGGAGCCCCGTCACCGGAGCTTCACCCCTTCTTAGTTTTGAAAAGTGTGGAGTAATTTATTAATGTTGTCATTGTGTCATCCTCGGCGAATAGCACCAAAGTCTTATGATTCACTAATAAAAACTCCTCGTGAGTACGTAGAGAGTGAGAACAAGGGCGTGTTGAAACTCAAAGAGAGTTCAAGGGAAGAAAAGAAGAAAAGGAATAAAATTTCTATAAAGAAAAAAATTATTCTTGAGCACAACAATTATTAAAACGCCAAGCGCTCGCTCTCGACGTGATGAACATCAAAGAACTCGCGGCGAGCCTCCACCCGCTCGAACGCAAAGTGCTTCCCCACTTGCAAAAGAAGGGGACACTCGCTGCACTCGCCAAAGCAAGCTCGTTGCAAGAAGTAGAAGCGATGCGCGCACTCCAATGGCTCGAAGGAAAAGGGTGCGTCACGATAACAACAGAAGAAGAGGAAGGCGTTGCCATCAGCAAAAAAGGACAACAGGCACACAAGCTCGGCCTCCCAGAAGAACACGTCATCAAGGCGCTCAAACAACACAAAGAACTCACCGTCAGTGCGATACCACACCACCTCCCACCGTACGACCGAGGAGCAACAGGGGCGGTCATTGGAGTGCTCAAGAAGCTCGGCCTCCCTTTCATCACGACAAAAGAAGGCGCGCCCGCATTCAAATGGGTGGACGCAGTTGCCATCAAAGAGCCGCCAGCAAAACAGGGCCTCGCCGAAGCAAGCAAGAGGGAGTGGTGGCTGCCCATCACTCCCGCGACAAAAAGCGCCGCGGAAGATATCCTCAGAAGAAAAGGTTACGGCGAGCGCCAGAAACGCAAGCTGAAGCGCTACGCCCTCACAAAACTTGGCGTGGCACTAACAGAACAACGGGATACAAAGACGTACGAGGAGAAGCTCACGCACGCAATGCTCAAGGATGGGACGTGGCAGCAGAAAACCTTCCGCCCTTATAACGTCGAAATCAATGTGCCGAGAATCCACAGGGGAAGAAAGCACTTCGTGAACGAGGCGATCGAGAGCATTAAACGCATCTGGCTCGACATGGGCTTTACAGAGATGACGGGCACGGATGTGCAAACAGCGTTCTGGGACCTTGACGCACTCTACGTCCCACAGGACCACCCAGCGCGAGAAATGCAGGACACCTTCTACCTCGAGAAGCCGGCACGCGGCAGCATACCCGCAGCACTCTACAAAAAAGTCAAACGCGTACACGAGAACGGCGGCGACACGGGCAGCACGGGTTGGCGGTACAGGTTCTCCAAAGAGGAGAGCACGCGCAATCTCCTCAGGACGCACACGACCGTCCTCAGTGCGCAAACACTCTACGCGATCAGCCAGGGAAAGGCCGCGATGCCAGGCAAATACTTCAGCGTGGCGAAGGTCTACCGGAACGAAGCGCTCGATTGGAAACACCTGTTCGAGTTCTACCAAGTTGAGGGCATCGTCGTCGCAGAAGGGTTGACGTTCCAGCACCTCAAAGGGTACTTGCGCGCATTCTTCAGCAAGATGGGATTCTCCGATGTCCGCATCAGGCCAGGCCACTTCCCCTACACTGAGCCGAGCGCCGAGGTCGACGTGTGGGACGCGAAACGCAAGCAATGGGTTGAACTCGGCGGAAGCGGCATTTTCCGGCCTGAAGTCACGAAGACGCTTATCGGGAAAGAAGTGCCGGTGCTTGCGTGGGGGCTCGGCATGGAACGCATCATCAAAGAGTACTACAAACTCGAAGATATCCGTGACCTCTACCGGAACGACCTCGAGCAACTCAAAACGATAAAGGCGTGGCTATGAAACTCATAAGCATCGAAGAACAAGCGCAGGAGGCCGTCGCATTCTACAAGAAACACTATCACCTCAGTGACAGAGAAGTCCTGCTTGCAATGGCGACGAAGCTCACTGAGGAACAAGGAGAACTGGCAGAACAGCTCCTCGCGCATCTCAAACTCCAACGACAAGAAAAATTCTCGCACACAAACAAGCAACGCCTCACTGAGGAATTCGGCGACGTCCTGTCCTCGCCCTCCTCGCTGAAGCAACCGGTGTCGACCTCAGCGAAGCGCTCGAGTACGCAAACAAGAAACATGACGGACAGCGGAAGCCTGCAGGTGGGAAAGCAGAGAAGAGGCCTATCATAGAGAGGGAGTAAAGTATGCCAACGATAACGCTCTCAAAGAAAGCGCTGCTCAAGCAACTCGGGGCGCGGCTCAGCGACGAGCAGCTCAAAGAACACATCAGCATGCTCGGCACGGATCTTGAAGGCATTGCGGAGGACGAAATCACTGTTGAGGTGTTCCCGAACAGACCAGACCTCCTCAGCATGCAAGGCTTCGCGCGCGCCCTCCGAGCATTCATCGGAAAAGAGCGGGGGCTCAGGCGCTACACGGTCAAAAAGAGCGGTGAGCAGGTCATCATCGACAAGACCGTGCTTACCTGCCGTCCGTACACGAGCTGCGCCATCGTACGCAACCTGCATATCGACGAGGAGAGACTCAAAGAAATTATCCAAATACAAGAGAAACTCCACGTCACGTTCGGAAGGAACAGGAAACGCGCAGCGATAGGCATCTACCCGCTCGAACATATTGCCTTCCCCATCTACTTTAGGGGACTGAGGCCTCGTGACATCAGCTTCCAGCCACTCGAGATGCAACGAGAAATGAACGGCGAGGAGATTCTCGAACTCCACCCGAAAGGCAGAGAGTACGCCCACCTCGTGCAGGGACTAAAGCGCTATGCCTGCTTCCTCGACGGGAAGCAACGCATCATGTCACTCACCCCCATCATCAACAGCCACCTGACGGGCAAAGTCGCAGAGCAGACAACCGCTGTCTTCGTCGAGTGCAGCGGCTTCGACCAACGCATCCTCGACGAGTGCCTCGCGATCATCGTGACCGCTCTCGCTGACATGGGAGGAACAATTGAGAGCCTCGAACTCAAGCACCCCGAAGGAACGAGGACGACACCACAGCTCGAACCGAGGAAAATGAAGCTCGACCTCGCGTACTGCAACAAGCTCCTCGGCTTCTCACTCACTGAACGAGAGGCAGCAGCACTCCTCGGAAGGATGGGTTTCGGCTACGAGCGAGGGAGTGTGCTCATCCCCGCGTACCGCACGGATATCATGCACCAAGCCGATCTTGCAGAGGATATCGCAATTGCGTACGGCTATGCAGCCATTCCCGAATCCCTGCCTACAGTAGCCACTGTTGGGCAGGCAGACCCGCTCGGCGAGTTCAGCAGGATCATACGGGAAGTCCTCATCGGGCATGGACTCCTCGAGGTGCACAACTTCAACCTCATCGGGCATGCAGAACAAACAACAATGATGATGGCAGAAAGAGAACCCGTGCGCATCGCGAACAGTCTCAGCGAGGGCTACGATTCGCTGAGGGCGTGGCTGCTCCCCTCTCTCCTCAACACGCTCGCACAGAACAGGAAGCACGACTACCCCCAGCACATCTTTGAACTCGGGAAAGTCTTCGTGAAGGACGAGTCGACAACCACGGGCGTGCGCGAAGAGCTCCATCTCGCTGTCGCCCTCTGCGGCGAAGGTGAGGACTACACGGCAATCCGACAGATCCTTGATTCCTTGCTGAGCGCGCTCGACGTCAAGACTCCTTACCGACGCACTAAGCACAAGAGTTTCATCCCGGGACGCGTCGCCACTGCGGGCGCCGCGACAATCGGGGAAGTAGCGCCCGCGGTGCTGAGGAACTTTGGGCTCGAAATGCCCGTTGCGGCGTTCGAACTCCCTGTTGCGTCTCTCAGAAAATAGCCTCCCTACTGCTCGGCAGGTTGTTCGGTAGGCGGCGCTGCAGGTTTCGCTTCTGGCTTGGCTTCCGAGGGTTTCGCGGGCACTGCTTCTTTTTTCTTCCTGACCGCACGAGGGCGAGCACCGGCTTTCTTCGGCTTTGTCTGGCGGAGCTCGATCCCAAGTTGCTTGAACGCCGCTACAACCTCGTCGTGCGTTCCTTTCTTCAGCTCAACCGTCTGGTCGAGCGGCAAGAGGTGGCGCACATTGCATTTCCGCCGGCGAGTCTCACCATCAATAAGCACGACATGTGAATTCTCCACACGCACGATGACACACTTCTTATCGGCATCCCTGCCGGCGAGTTTTACACATACACGTCCTACAGTGAACATCGTTTCACCTCACAGATCGGAACTGCGTCACCGCGAGCCCGAGGTGTACTTCTTCCTGATTCTCGCGCGCATGGCACGACTACTCAGCACGCCACCGTACGGCCGCTGAGGGCGTTTCTCCGTCTTCGGCGTGTTCTTCGCCTCACTCGGCTTCAGGCGGGGAACCCCTGGAAGAGGCTGCCCCGTCTCTGCGCAACGCGCCTGTCGAGGCCTCCGTTCCTCAAAGCGGGTTACGGTTCCGCCCGTCACCCGGACGCTCCTCTTGCGGAAGCGTCCACTCTTGAATCGTCCTTGCATCGTTCTTTCTCCGCTGTCAAGCGTTTAGGGCGCGAAAACAGCACGTGATTTAAAAACCTTTGGGCACCAAATCTAAATGAGGGAGAGTTCTTCCAGAGAGGCCGAACGAAAGGGGTTGGGGCTCAACAGAAACAACAAAATTGTTAGTATCATGAAGAGGTTTCGAACAGATCTTCTTAATCTTTTACAGAATATCTCTTATATATCCGAACAGACTCATATATCCGAGCAGACTTGTATACCCAGAATTCCTCAGCAGGAAGTCAAAACCTGCTTTGAACTCCACGCAACACCTCCTTGGGCTCGACCACGAAAGAAGACAAACCTAGCGATAACACACCTAGCTCGTATTCAGACGACGCCGAGGAGTTTCCTGAAGAGTATGCTCATGATGATGCTGAGGAGGATGTACGTTCCAAGCCAGCCGGGGCGCCAACCGAGGAGGGAGATGTGCCCGAGTGGCTTCACGGGCTTATTGCTCACGACGACTCGCTCTATTGGCCCTTCCTTGAAGGTTGCGGAGGGAGGTTCGTAGGCGCGTTCAGTGGTTACGAGGACTACTTTCTCAACAGGGTCTCCTCCTTCGGGACTGAGCGTAATCTTGTACTCTCCGGCCTCACCCTTAAGCTTCCAGAGGTAGCCTTCCGTCTGCTCGGCGTCACTAAGGAGCTCGAGTCCGGGAGGAGCGGTTGTTAAGGAGATGCGCACCCCGTCTCCACGGGGGAATGCCTGCACGGTGAATTCTTCCTGGGGAGCGATGTTCATGTAGGCCATGTGCGCATTGAGCCAGCCAAAGATGATGATTATGGGGATGAGCGTGTAGAGCGTCGGCTTGAAGCTATGCTTCATGAGCTCCATGTTATAACTCATCGCCTCTTTCTGGAGCTTTAGGAGTTGCTGCGGGTCGTCGCGCACCTTGCGCATCTTCTCCTGATAGGACTTTACCTTCTTCTTCAGGTGCCGCATACGCTCTTGGTCAGTCGTGTATTTGTAGACGAGCGTTATAGCGAGTGATATCGTTGCGGCGATGAGAAAAATCGCGAGGATTGGTGGGAGGCGGAGCAGCGGGCCAAGGATCGGGTCGAGGAGCGCCATCTTAGCGCCCCATGAACTTCCGCATCATGGGGCTCATATCCATAACGTGTTGTTGCGCGATTTGTTGGTAGAGTTGGTACACAATCATTACCGTCAGGAGGATGCCTGTGCCGCCACCTAGGGCCCCGGTGAGGTCTGCGAGCGAAGCGAGGAGCCCGACTGCGACACTGCCAATGAAGGTGAGTGGCCAGATGTAGCGTGCGAGCATGCGTTCGAGCACTCGCTCGTCCTTGCGAAAACCAGGGATTTGCAGCCCGGAATTCATGATGTTTCGCGCCTGGCTCCGCGGGTCGAGGCTCGCTGTTTGCACCCAGAAGAAACCAAAGAGGAGGCTGCCCGCGACAAAGATGAGCACGTAGAGGAGTGACTGGCCCAGCAACGCGAAGCTGAGATTATTGTTGATTATTGCCTCGACGAGGTTTGGTCGAGAAGCGAGCGAGCTCAGCCACGGCAGCTTCGTTGCTCGCGCGAGGAGCTGGACATTCGCGAGGAGCGCGGCGACGAGGATGACGGGGATGTTGCTTGTGTAGAAGAAATTGAGTGGCCAGCGCATGCCGTGGCCGCGGACGCGCCCGAAACTCAGTGGGATCTCCACTTTCATCGACTGTGTGTACACGACGACGAGGAACACGGCAACGGTCGCGAGGATGTGCGAGAGGTTGATGAAGGCATCATTCAGGAGCCCGAGGCTTAATGCCTTGAACATTGCGGGGAGCGCTCCTGAGGGGAGGCTCTGCCCAGGAAGGGTAACCCAGTTAAAGGTGCGGAGGAAAACCCTCTTCGAAACGCCTGCGGCGATGAAGAGGCTGATGCCCGAGCCGAAG
>RFKA01000039.1 GCA_003694385.1 Candidatus Woesearchaeota archaeon
GAACGGGAGACACTACTGGTATATTCATGATAATATCTATATTAGCAAAGGAAAGACGCAGCTAGTTGTCAAGTACCTTTGCCCAGTGGAACGGGCAACAAAAGAACTATTAGCGGCAAAGCAACAAGCGTTCAAACTGGAGCTAGAAGCAGAGGAGGCCCGTTTGAGAACTGCTTACTGGACTAAGACGCAGAAGCACCAGTTCTTTTCAGATGATAAGGTTCAGGAAATTGAATCGCTTCGCACAAAACTCTATCGGGCAAAAGAGCGCCTTCCCCCAATATCAAAAGCGGCTTTAGATATGGCATTCATCACAGATTTCATCTACAACTCCAACAAACTCGAGGGCAGTAAGCTTCCCCGGTCTACAGTCCAAGAGATTCTCAATAAGGGGGTGGCGAACAATGAAGTTGCCTACACTGCTGCTGCGAAAGAATACATAGATACCAAATTCGATTTTACAATAAAGAAACTTGAGAAAGCCCATGCTATTCTGCTGACCGACGAGCCGCGCAAACAAGGCATACGAAAAGAACCAATCACCGTCGGTGATGACGAAACGCTTGTGCGCCATGAGCGCATTCGCCCTCTGCTCCAGGAACTCTTCAGCTGGTGCGTTCAGAATTACTACACGCTTTACCCCATTGAGCTGGCCTTCTTGTTCTACTTCAGATTTGAGAGAATACATCCTTTTACAGATGGGAATGGAAGGATTGGCAGATTAATTATGAACAAGATTCTGAAAGAGACCAGATACCATCCCATTATTATATGGAACAGCAATAGACAGGCGCATTTTACCGCGTTCAAGAGAGCTGCGAATGATGGACACCTGCTTCCATTCTATCGATTCATGTTATCACAATATAAGAAGACATACAAAACATATCTTAAAAAAATCGAACCCGCTGAAGACTTTGAGAAGCTCGTGACTTTTTTTCTCAGCCCTTCTGAGTAAAGAACAAATCTTCCCGCTTCTGTGCAAGAGAGCCCTTGACACGCTCAGAGGAAAACGTTTATAATATCAGCTACTGGCCGAGGACGTATGGACTACGTCGTGTTCTCGGCGGGCTTCCTCGCGCTGTTCTTCGCGAGCGTCACGGATTTCCGGTCGCGCGAGGTCCCAGACCTCCTCAGCTATGGTTTCCTCTCGTTCAGCATTGCATACGGCCTCTTGAAGGCGTGGGTGCTTGGGAGCTGGCAGCCCGTGCTCGCGATGCTCTCCGGGCTCGTCGTGTTCGGGGGGCTCGGCCTCCTCCTCTTGTACGGTGGGCAGTGGGGTGGTGCTGACATGAAGCTCCTCGCGGCGCTCGGAGCGCTCTTCGGGCTGTGGGTGGGGCAATATGATGCGCTGCTCTTCCTCGTGCTCCTGCTCTTCACGGGTGCGGCGTACGGCATCGTCTACACGCTCGCGCTCGCCGCGGCACACAGGGAGGCATTCGTGTCAGCTCTCCGCGAGCAATTAGTGCTGCCGCGCGTGCGCTGGGCCCGCCGCATCACGCTCGCAGCCTGCTTCCTCATCCTCCTGCTCGTCTTCATCGTTCGCACAACACCCCTGCTCCTCTTCGCCGTGCTGCTCTACCTGTTCTTCTGGCTCTGGGTCACGGTGCGCGTCGTCGAGAATGAGCTCCTCACGAAGGAGTACGCGGTCGCGCAGCTCACTGAGGGCGACTGGGTCACGCATGACGTCGTCGTGCACGGGAAGACCGTGTACAAGAAGAGCGAGCTTGGCGTGACGAAAAAAGACATCGCCGCCTTGCGGAGAGCGAAGGTGAAGCGGGTGATGGTGAAAGAAGGCATTCCTTTCGTCCCGAGTTTCCTCGCGGCTTTCATCCTGCTCTGGTTTGTCAAGCCCGTGCTCGTCAGCCTCCTCATGAGGCTTGCCACGATCGTGGGGGGTTAGACATTCTTGATGAGGTGCTTCACGAGGTAGTTCTCCTCCGCTGACTCGGGGGGCGCGGGCTGCTCAGGGGAGTCGGGAGGAGGGGTTTCTTTCTTCTTTCCGATGAAGAACGCCGCGTCCTTGATTTGCTCGTAGGCATCAGTGAGTGTGGCCTCGTCTGCCTGTTTTGGCTGCCAGAGAAAGTCGAGGCCGTCGCCTTCTTTACGCGCGATGACGTGCACGGTGAGTCGTTCTTCGTCTTCGTTCATAATGATGTTTGTCCCCTGCGCCTGCAGCCCTTGAAAGAGGATGGCGGCCGCGTAGCTCGCTACCTGGAAGAGGTGCGCGCTCTCCTCCTCAGAGAGTTCCTCGAGCGTTGTCACGGCGCGCTGCGCACGTATCGCGAGGTGGCCGTGTGCCGCTGCGTTCTCGACGAGCTCTGCGCGGACAATGCGGTCTTCGTACACAATCATGCGTCTCCCTCCTCGTGTTGTTCCTGCGCGTACGCGCGGTATGCCTGGATGATCGCGTCGATGTTCGCGCCCGCAAAGAACACGCTGAGGCGCTTGTTGTTCGGGATGAGTTCTTTGAGCTTCTCGGGCGCGTTGAGGATGTACGCTTTCAGCCGCTCTTTGCCGTCAATGAAGGTGAAGAGTTCTGACAAGGTCATGTCGCGCGCAGGCTTAATATCTGCTGTCTGTGCAGCCCGCGCAGGGGTGCCCGCTTGTTCTTCTCTTTCTGCGTCTTCTCTTTCTGCGGGAGCAGGCTGGGACGGGGCGGGCGTTGGTGGTGGAGACGGCGGTTCGGAGGGTGAAGAGTGAGAGGAGGAGGACGGGGGGACATAACCCGTCTGTTTCCGCAATTGCTCACCGAGTTTTATGATGTCGACGCCCGCGAAGAGCTGCTGGAACTCCGGCCGCTCGTCCACGATGGCCTTGAGTTTCTCAGGGTTGTTCAAGAGGAGTGCGTGGAGCTCCGGGTTCGCCTCGATGAGCGCGGCGAGCTGTGCATGGGTTGGCGGTGCAGGAGGGGGTGTGGTGGGCGTGCTCGCGGCGGCTGCTTGCCGCGCTGCTCGCGCATTGATGCGCTCGGCTTCCTCATCGCTTACTGCTTCCCCGACTTGTAAGAGGTCGACGCGTCCTGTGCGTTGGAGGTGTTCGCGCATCGCGCTGTACAGGTTCTGCTTCATCAGCGCCGCGATGTCACTCTGATTGATGCCTCGCTGGGGGATGCTAAAGTTCGTCAGGCCGTCGCCGTCTTCGCGCGGCACGATGTGAAAGAGAAAGTGCGGGCTCTGCTGGCCGGCGAGGGGGCCGTTCGCGATGAAGATCGTGCACTGCTTCGTGACGGCTCCTTGCTTCACGGCCTTCGTGAGCGGCGCTGTGCGCCCGAAGAGGTGGGCGAACTCTTCTGGAGGAATGAGTGGCATGATGGGGTAGTGCTCTTTGGGCATGACGAGCGTGTGCCCCTTCGCCAAGGGGTTGATGTCGAGGATCGCCGCTATGCGCTCATCCTCATAGATTTTCTTTGCGGGAATCGCTCCAGCGATGATCTTGCAGAAAATACAGTTCTCTTTCTGACGCCTCAAGAGCTCTTCCTGCGATGCCTCGTCAGTCATGCGTTTGCTCTCGAGAACGCTGTATAAAAAGCTTGTTATAGAAATCTCGCGAAAAAACCGGCTATAACGCTATAAAAATTTGTTATGGGCTCAAAATATAGACTCCTGTCGTGAACGCCCGTTACTCCTCGTCGACTTCTTCAATCTTGATTGCGTACACGGGGCAGCTGTCCGCTGCTTCTCTGTTGAGCTCCACTTGCGACTCGTCAATGATGAGCTCCCACTTGCCGTCGCTGCGCTGCGTCGCTCCTTTCAGGTCGACTTTGCCGTCGTCGGCGAGCGTGTAGACCTCTGGTGCGACTGCGTTGCATGCGAGTGCGCCAATGCACACCTCCCTGTCAAAGATAATCTTGTATTGCTTACCCATGATTGGCCACCTCGGTTTTCCTCTCAGCCCCCACAACCAGTATTTAAATGTTGCTGCGCCTGGTGCGCGCCGAAGACGTGCGCACATATAAAAGCCCTTGTTCACCCACACAGCCCATGCTCCACGCCCAGCACCTTCCGCGCGCCTTTCTCGATGCGTTCCTCAAGCGCATGGAGAATGAAGATATCGTGTGCTTGAAGAAAGAGCTCGCCCAGCAGTACAAGGTGCCCGTCCCGACGAACATCGCGGTACTCATGAGCCTCGAAAAGGAAGAGGCCGAGCGCGCGAAACCTTTCTTGTTGACGAAGCCGATGCGGAGCCAGAGCGGCGTCACGGTCGTTGCTATCATGACGCGGCCGAGCTCTTGCCCGCACGGCCGCTGCACGTACTGTCCCGGTGGCCTCAAGAGCCCCTTCGGCGACGTGCCGCAGAGTTACACGGGGAACGAGCCGGCGTCGATGCGCGGGAAGCGCGCACAGTGGGATGCGTACGTGCAGGTGTTCAACCGGCTCGAGCAGTACGTTGTCACGGGGCACGACCCCCAGAAGGTCGAGCTCATCGTGATGGGCGGGACGTTCCCGAACGAGGACGCCGCGTACCAGGATGCGTTCATCGCCGACGCGTTCCGCGCGCTGAATGATTTCTCTCGAGAGTTCTACGAGGGGGGTGCTTTGGCGCTGGAGAAGTTCAAGGAGTTCTTCCTCCTCCCTGGACGAATCGGTGATGACGAGCGCACGCGCAGGATCACTGCGCGCATCCTGGCGTTGAAGGCCCGGGACAAAACCTTGCGGAGCTCCAGGTCGAGAACGAGACGGCACACGTTCGCTGCGTCGGCCTCACGATTGAGACGCGACCGAGCACAACAATCCTTGAGGAGGGGAACCGCATGCTCCTGCAGGGCTGTACGCGCGTCGAGCTCGGCATCCAGACAACCTTTGATGACGTGCTCAAGCACGTGCACCGCGGCCACACGGTGCAGGACAGCATCGACACGATTGCCGTGCTGCGCGACCTCGGTTTCAAGCTCAACTTCCACGTGATGCTCGGCCTCCCCCTGATGACGCGTGAGCGCGACCTCAGCGCGGCGCATCGCATCTTCGGGGATGAGGCGTTCAAACCCGACATGGTGAAGCTGTACCCGTGCCTCGTCATGCCGGGCACCCCGTTGTATGCGGACTGGAAGGCCGGCCGCTACACGCCGCTCACGACTGCGGAGTCCACGTCGCTCATCGCAGAGATTCTCTCGTTCGTGCCGCGCTGGTGCCGCGTGATGCGCGTGCAGCGCGACATCCCGACGCACGTCACTGCTGCGGGCCCTGATCGCACGAATCTCCGCCAGTACGTCGACGAGCACATGCGTGCGCGAGGCATCGTGAGCGCTGACATCCGCGCGCGCGAAGCGAAAAAAATCATTGGGAAACCAACAATTCATTGCACGCAGTATCGCGCGTCGGGCGGTGACGAGTACTTCATCAGCCTCGACGACGCGCAGGGCGGCCTGCTCGGGTTCTGCCGCCTCCGCTTCCCGCCGCGGAGCCTGCGTGAGGAAATAACCCCTGCTACTGCGATTGTTCGGGAGTTGCATGTGTACGGCAAGCAGATGAGCATTGGTGTGGAGGGTGGATGCAGTGATGTCCAGCACCGGGGCTTGGGGAAACGCCTGCTCGCTGAGGCGGAGCGCGTTGCGCGCAGAGCGGGGAAGAAGAAGGTCCTCGTCATCAGTGGCGTCGGCGTGCGCGGCTACTACGCGAAGCTCGGCTATGTGCGTGAAGGGCCATACATGGCCAAAAGCCTTAAGTAGGCAGTGGCGCGCCTCCCCCTATGCGCGCAGTCATCTTTGATATGGACGGGACACTCATTGACAGCGAGAAGTACTGGAAAGCTGTCGCCGAGTGGTTCTTCAATGAGGTTGCACGTGCCGTCCCGTCCGACCTTGAGCGATTCGTCGGCGCAAGCACGAATGACCAGATTGAGCACCTCAAAGAAGAGGGGCTCCTCAAGGTGACTCCCGAACGGTTCATTGAGGCGAAGGAGGAAGCGGAGCACCGCATCTACCACGAGCAGACCGCGCTCATGCCTGGCGCGCGCGACTTGCTCGCCGCACTGTACGCGAAGGGGGTGCCCTTAGCGCTCGCCTCGTCCACGGCAAGGAAATGGATTGAGGTGGTCATTGACCGTTTTGCCTTGCGGAAATACTTCACGTTCGTCATCAGTGGTCAAGACGTGCCGCACGGCAAGCCTGCGCCCGACATCTTCCTTGCGTGCGCGCGAGCCCTTGGTGTCGCGCCGAAGGACTGCGTCGTCGTCGAGGACTCGACGAGCGGCGTCATGGCCGCGAAGGCCGCAGGCATGTACTGTGTCGGCTTCAAGAACGGGCTCGGCCGCCACCAGGACGTCTCGCAGGCAGACCTCATTATCACTCGCCTCGCAGAGGTGCGTTTTCCATTCGATTTTTAAGAAGACTGTTGTTTCAGCCACGTCATGCCGACGCCCATCCCGCAGGACATCGAGTTCAAGCCGGAGTTCCTCCAGCGCTACCAAGCATTGCTCGGCAGCGAGTTTGACCGCTTCATCGAGTACAGCAGCATGTACATCAGGAAAGCGGTGCGCGTGAACACGCTCAAGATAAGCGTGCAGGCGCTCGTCAAGAGACTCGAGAAGCACTGGCGGCTCACGCCTGTCCCGTGGTGCCCCGAAGGCTTCTGGATAGAGCACCGCTACGAGGAGCGCTTCGATATCGGGAACTTGCCTGAGCACGCGCTCGGCTACCTCTACGTGCAGGACCCCGCTTCGATGATCCCTCCCGTCGTCCTCGCGCCAGAGCCCGGCGACGTCGTCCTTGACTTGTGCGCCGCGCCGGGGAGCAAAACGACACAGCTCGGCGCGCTCATGCAGAACGAGGGCGTCCTCATCGCGAACGATGTTGCGGCGAGCAGGCTCACCCCTCTCGGGATGAACGTGCAGCGCTGCGGCCTGAAGAACTGCGTCGTGACGCTCCGCGCAAACAAGCAGTTCGCACAAGTATTCGATAAGGTACTCGTCGATGCGCCGTGCAGCGGTACGGGAACCATCCGCCGCTCGCTGCGCGTGGCGCGCATGTGGAGCCCCTCGCTCGTCAGGCGCATGGTGCATGACCAGCGCGGCTTACTGCGGCGCGGTTATGAGTTGCTCAAACCTGGTGGTGTGCTCGTGTACAGTACGTGTACGCTCGAACCCGAGGAGAACGAGGGTGTGGTGTCCTGGTTGCTCACGAGGGAGCCGGGCGCTTCGCTCGAGCCGATCTCACTGGCTATTAAGCGACAGCCTGCGGTGTCGTCTTGGCGGGGAGAAGTGTATGATCCTCGCGTCAAGGACTGCTTGCGCATCCTGCCGCAGGATAATGACACGGAAGGCTTCTTCGTTGCGCGGATCAGGAAGGCTTAATCGCCGTAGCTCGCCACCCGATTCTTCCCTCTTGCTTTTGCTTCGAGGAGTGCAGCGTCAGCCCGCGCACAGAGGTCCTGAACGGGTTCGGCGGTGATGCGCGTGAGCCCCGCACTGATTGAGATGGGAAACGCTTCGATACCCTCTTTGGCCATGACCTCGGGGACTACGTCTCGAGCATAGTTGGAGACGAGGTACTCTATCGCGTTCGTCGCGTGCAGTAACTGGAGCTGCGCGAGCGTCTCGGGGGGCTCATGGAGTTCGTGCGGCCCCGGGCCGACACGGTAGAGGATGGCTGCGAACTCGTCTCCGCCAAGGCGTGCGACGAGGTCTGTTTCGCGGAGGCTGCTTCGCAGGCAAGCCGCGGTCTCCCTGAGCACGGTGTCGCCAACGGGGTGGCCATAGGTGTCATTAACTTGTTTGAAGCCGTCGAGGTCGAAGTAGACGAGGAAACTATTTGCTATGTCGCCATCCTCGGCGGCTTGCGCTGCTCGCTCGAGGCGCCACGTGAAGCCCCGCCGGTTATACGCGCCCGTGAGTTCGTCGAGCACAACGAGTTTCGCGAGTTTTTCCCGCTGGGTTCTGAGCTGCTCGTTAATGCTCTCGAGCTCCCTGATATAGCGGCGGATTTCTCGCGGGAGGCCCTGTTCGGAAGCAAACCTCTTCATAACTATGAACAAGTAGTAACTAGTATAAATGCTTTTTGGCTGGAAGGAAACAAAGAAAAACAAAAAAACAGGAGAAGTGCAAATAATATAGGCAAAACTAACTTACTTCTGGCAAAACTAATGAGATGTGGTGTTTTGTGTGGAGAGGAGCGCGCTTACTTGCGGGCTTTCTCAATCTTACCGCGGCGAAGCGCGTTGAGGCTCTGGTCATTCACCTTAATGACCTGCCAGCGAACACCAGGAATGTCGCCTTTCGAACGGCCCATCTTGCCGCCGATGCACTCGACGACGACCTCATCATGCTCGTCAACGAGCTTCGTCGCACCATCACCCGGGAGGAAGGCAGTGATTTGCTTGCCGTTCTTCACGAGCTGGACGCGCGCGCACTTGCGCATCGCGCTGTTCGGCTGCTTCGCCTCGCGCTGCACTTTCTCGAGCACAATACCCTTTGCCTGGGAGCTCCCCTCGAGCGGGTCGCTCTTCACCTTCAAGCCGAGCTTCTTCCCGTACCACTTGTAGAGCTTGCGCGACTCTTTGCGCCGCTTCTTCAGCTTCATTGCCGCGTTAATGCCTGATGCCTTGCTCCCCATTCATACCACTCTGATCTCTTTGACGTCGGGAAAGTACTTCTGGACGATGCGCTCGTAGAAGCGCAAGTTCTGGGCCTTCGCGCCGATTATTAAGCCTTTCGTCTTCACATCATCATCCATGAGCGTCACAATGCCTTCCTCGGGCGTGTCGAGCTGCGTCTCTCTGACGCGCAAAGGATGGATGAGGTTGCGGATAAAGAGCTTGATGTCAGGGTTGAACTCTGCAATCTTGATGCGCTTGTTCAGCTGCGCGCTGAGCTTCTTCACGTTCGCGCCATCCTTGCCAAGTGCCTGCATGAGCTTCCCCGTCTCGATGATGAAGAATAAGCGGTCATTGTGCTCGTAGAAATCCTTCACCCTGCAACGCGTGAGTTGCTCAAAATGCTTGATAATACCAAGGGTTTCTGTGTCAAAAACTTGTGTTTCATCCATTGGGCAAACCTTATTTCAGCACTGCGAGTGCAGCGATACTAAACTGTTTCTTGCACCGCGTGCCGAGCTCATCATTGGGGACTCCGGCATCCTCAATCGTGAAGCCACCAATGCGCTGGAGGTGAGAAAGCTCTTCACGGAGTTCCGCGGGCGCATTGCTCGCGAGGATGACTGTGCTGGCCGTGCCCGCGCGGACAGCCTTCAAGACGCGGTCCGTTCCGATGACGAGTTTCTCGCTGCCGAGCAGCTTCTTCACGTCGGTAACCATCGGGCCGCGAGAAAAACAGTCCGCTTATAAAGCTTTGCCTTGCCAGCCCGTCGCTTGCCCGAGGCTGATACGCGTGATGGCCGCGACGAGCACCGCCGCGCCAAGCCACTGCGCGGGCGCGAGCACGGAGCCATTGACGAGCCAGTCAAAGAGGATCGCGCTGAGCGGCAGGCAGAGCTCCGCGATCGTCGACGTCGTCGCCTTGATGGAGCGGAGGCCGTAGTAGTAGAGGAGAAGCGCGCCGCCACCCGTCGTGAAGGCGATGATGAGGAAGATGAGCCAGTGCGTGCCCGTCATGCTCCCGAAGGCGAAGCCGCCCATGAACGGGACGATGACGGCGGCGAAGAGCGCCGTGAGGCCAAAGCGGCCAAAAGTCGTGCTCGCGAAATCGAGCTTCGTGACGATGCGCTTCCCGAAGACCGTTGCGGAGCCGAAAGCCGCGGCGGCAATAACTGCGTACACTGCTGCTTCGATGCTGTTTGGCGCGCTGAAGTCAGGCAGGCTGAAGCCGAAGGTCAGGAGGTATGCGCCGCCGATGGCCACGCCCGCCCAGAGCAAAAAGCGGGCATAAAGGCGCTCTTTGAGGAGGAGGGCTGCGAGCGCGATGGCGAAGACCGGCTGGAGTTTCTGGAGGAGTATCACCACGCTCAACTGGTTGAACTGCGTCAAGAAGAGTGCGTGCACGAGGCTGAGCGTGCCAACAACGCCGCCGAAGAGCGCGACGAGGACTAACGAGAAGAAGTCTCCGGGGCTGAGCGCGGCGATGCGCTTGTACGAGCGGTAGAGGAATGGCTGGGCGATGAGGAAGGGGAGCGCGTGGAGGAGGAAGACGACGAAGGCGACGGGGAGCGCGAAGAGGCGCGGCGTGAGGACGACGCCATCGAGCCCCCAGAGCGTCGCTGCGAGGCAAACGAAGAGGACGCCGAGCCGCATCTACTTCCTCCGTTCAACGACGACTTCGTCACCGTCCTTGAGGCCAAAGGCGCGCCGGAGATTAAACGGCGCGATGAGCTCGACCTTCTGGGGGCCATGCACGTGCCGCACAGGAATAATGAGTCCGCAGTCACGCCCGTTCACCGAGACGGGGAAGTACCTGACGGCGCCGTAGCTGCGCCCGTGCGCCTTGAAGCCCGGCACCTCAGTCATGGGGACACTGACGAGGAAACGCTCTCTCTCTGCGAGGTTGACGTGCAGGTTGAGCGTGCCGGGGAATGGCTCTCTCCCGAGGAGTTTCGTGAGTGCGCGCCCATACTCTGGCCGTGAGATATAGTAGCGTCCCTCGCCAAGGCCCGTCTCGACTGTCCCCTTGAGTACGGGGCCTGGAGCGTTGATCGCCTGGCTGATTCGTTCTTGGAGCTCGGCGAGTGCGCGCCAGCCTTTGCGGGTGATGCACACGCACAAGCCGTTCGCGCCGAGGCGTTTCTCAACAATGCCTTCTTTCGCGAGCGCCGCGATGATGCGCGAGACGCTCTGCTGGCTCATCGCGACGCGCTCTGCGAGCGCCGTCGTGCTCGTCTTCTCCTCGCAGGTGAGCGCGAGGAGGATGCGGAGCGCGGGTGTCATGAGCTGCATACGCGGCGAGCAAGGGGACAGAGATTAAAAAAGTTACTCATAAAATAGTTGCTACTTATTTTTTGTTACTGGTCTTTTGTGTGCTCGCGCAGGAACGCGAGGACCTCATCACCCGTCGCGGGCAGCAGGTAAGCGCCGTGGAGGTCGCCGCCCACCAAGAGCAGCTTCCGCTCACCAAAAAGATTGTTCTCGTAGAGCTCCCTGCTCGACGCGGCGCTGTACTCGTCGCCCTGCGCGACGACGATGAGCACGGGCGCGCGGCTCGTCACAGCACTGATGTCAATGCCATGATAGTTAAGCCCAGGGCTGAGCAGCACCGCCACCTCGTTCTTCAAGCTGCTATAGCGGAACGCCGTGTTCGCGCCGATGCTCGCGCCGACGAGGGCTGCGACGCGCTTTCCGCGACTGTCAAGCGCTTTCGCGGCGGCAACGGCATCGTGGAGCATCTGCTGGTAGTCAAGCTCGGAGAAGCGCTCGTAATCGCCGTCGCTCTCGCCGTGCCCGCGAAAGTCGATAGCGATTGCCGAGAATCCCTCTTGCTGGAGTCGCCGCGCAAACTCCGCGTAGCTCGAGCGGTCATGCCCGCGCTGGTGGAGCAGGATGACGCCCTTCTCGCCACCAGCGTAGTAGTCCGCGACGAGCGTCTTGCCGTCCTCAGTCTTACATTCAATGCGCTCTCTGGAATACATGGTCCTGGGCGCTGAGAATCTGCCGCGTAGCTCCTGTGCGCGCACGGAATGGAGGCGTGAGAACTATATATAGTTTACCTCGTCACGACGAAGCTCGCGACCTGCTCCTGGAGCTTCCGCGCGCGAGCATCCTTCGCGAAGTGGTCGCGAATCGGCTGGAGGGCTGCGTCGAGGTACTTCGCCACCATCGCCTTAAGGTCCATCGGGTGGAGCTCGCCCGCGACGAACGCGCGCTCAAGCTCCTCGTAATTCGCGAACGAAACCGTGCCGCCGAACTTCTCCGGCCGCTCAACGACGAGCTCCCGGTTCAGCTCGAAGAGCAAGTACTTACAGTACTCGAGCACGGGATTCTCCGCCGCCTGCTTCGCGGGACAGTAGGCTTTAGTGAGCTTGCGCTTGATATCCTCCGTCGTGTCCGTCACGAAGATGGCGGTATCAGGCCGGCTCTTGCTCATCTTCATCGCGTTCGCGCGCTCGACAGCGTCGTCCGTTTTCGGCGGCTCCGCGAGGCCCATGAGCATGTGGTGGCTCACGATAATAGGCTTTTTCCTCCCGAGCTTCTCGGCGAGTTCGCGCGCGAGCACATTCACTTTGCGCTGGTCCATGCCGAGCTGGCACACGTCCGCCTTGAGGAAGAAGATATCCGCGACCTGCATGCACGGGTAGAGAATCTGGCTCGCGTGCAGCGTATCCGACTCCGAACGCCCCATGATCTGCGTCGTGCGGAGGATGCGCTTGAGCGTGCTGGCCGTCGCGACCTGCATGACGAGCTTCCAGTAATCGTCATCCTTGACGAGCTCGCTCGCCCAGAC